>JACDAG010000025.1 GCA_013695565.1 Bradyrhizobium sp. | reverse complement strand
CCGACGCGCTCGTGACCCGCACCGAAGGCCTTGCGATCGGCGTCACCGCGGCCGATTGCGGTCCGATCTTGTTCGTCGATCCCACCGCCCGCGTGATCGGCGCCGCCCATGCCGGCTGGAAGGGCGCGCTGACCGGAATCATCGAATCCACCGTTGAAGCGATGGAGCAACTCGGCGCCGACCGCAGCGGCACGGTGGCCGCGATCGGCCCCTTGATCCGCCAGCATTCCTACGAGGTCGGCGGCGAATTCGTCGAACGTTTCCTGGATGCCGATTCCGGCAATGCCGCCTACTTCATCCCCGCCGACCGCGCCGGCCATTCGATGTTCGATCTTGCCGGCTATATCCGGATGCGGCTGGAAAACGCCGGCGTCTTGATGATCGACGACATCGGCGTCGACACCTATTCCGACGAGCGCTTCTACAGCTATCGCCGCTCGGTGCATCGGAAAGAGCCGGACTACGGCAGGCATGTGCATGCGATCGCGCTGGAACCGTGATCGCGCTCGGTAAGTCATTGTGGCTTGCCTGCCCTAGACCTTAATGCGTTTTAACGATATCGCAGGGGCAATGAGGGACCTCCTCCCAGCCTCCTGCCTCAAAGTCCCGCGCGCCGTGATCGCCGCGGCGCTGTTCGTCGTGGCGTGTGGGCTCGGCGGCTGCGCCGGTGGCGGGGCCGCAAGCGGATCGTTCGCGATGGCCCCGAGCGGCGGCGGTTCGACCGTCGCTTTCGAGTCGATCGACGGCCCCCCGCCGGGCGTATTCGACCGCATGGTTGGCGTACTCGACAGCGAATCGAAGCTGCGGAACCTGCAGATCGTGTCCCGCGAGGGCGGCGCGTCCTACCGCGTGCGCAGCTATCTCTCGGCGCAGGTGGTGCGCGGCAAGACGGTGATCGCCTGGGTCTGGGACGTTTATGACAACAACCAGCAGCGTGCGCTGCGGCTCTCCGGCACCGAACTGGCCGGCAAGGCCGGGCGCGACGCCTGGGCCGCCGCCGACGACCTCGTGCTGCGGAAGATCGCACAGGCCGGCCTGAGCGGCCTCTCCGGCATGATCAACGGTGCGCCGGAGGCGCCGCAGCCCGCGCCGGCATATGGTCTCCGCGGCCCCGCGGTTGCGAGCGTCGGGCAGAGCGCACCCGCCGAGGGTGCATTCGGCGTGGCGGCACTAAGCTTCAGCGGACATTAACGCTACCCCGTATTGCCCCGTATCGGGCTATTTTTGCAGGGAAAACCGACACGAAAACCGGGCCAATGGGTTGCCATCTGCGCCACCTGCCTGATATCTCCTCGCGCATCGAAACCCGCCGGTTTACAGGTATCCGAGATGCTGAACGTCGTATCCAGCAAGGCGCGGGGAGAAGCGTCGATGTCCGCCAAGAACGGCTCGATCAAACTGGTCGCCGGCAATTCCAACCCGGCTTTGGCGCAGGCCATCGCCGAAGGGCTGAACCTGCCGCTGACCAAGGCCAGCGTCCGCCGCTTCGCCGATAACGAGATCTTCGTCGAGGTGCTCGAAAACGTGCGCGGCTCGGACGCGTTCATCATCCAGTCGACGTCATTTCCGGCCAACGACCACCTGATGGAATTGCTGATCATCACCGATGCGCTGCGCCGATCGTCGGCGCGCCGCATCACGGCGGTGATACCCTATTTCGGCTACGCCAGGCAGGACCGCAAGGTCGGTTCGCGCGCACCGATTTCGGCCAAGCTGGTGGCGAACCTGATTACGCATGCCGGCATCGACCGCGTCATGACGCTCGACCTGCATGCCGGCCAGATCCAGGGCTTCTTCGACATCCCGACCGACAATCTCTACGCCTCGCCGCTGATGGTACGCGACATCAAGGAACGCTTCGACCTTGCCAATGTCATGGTGGTGTCGCCCGACGTCGGCGGCGTGGTCCGCGCGCGCGGCCTTGCCAAGCGTATCAACGCGCCGCTCGCCATCATCGACAAGCGCCGCGAGCGCGCCGGTGAGTCCGAGGTCATGAACGTGATCGGCGACGTCGCCGGCTATACCTGCATCCTGATCGACGACATCGTCGATTCCGGCGGCACGCTGGTGAACGCGGCCGACGCCCTGATCGCCAACGGCGCCAAGGAAGTTTATGCCTACATCTCCCACGGCGTGCTGTCGGGGGGCGCTGCCGCCCGCATCGCCGGCTCCAGGCTGAAAGAGCTTGTGATCACCGACTCGATCCTGCCGACCAAGGCGGTCAACGAGGCCGCCAATATCCGCACGCTGTCGATCGGGCCGCTGATTGCCGAAGCGATCGGCCGCACCGCGGCGGAAGAATCGGTTTCGAGCCTGTTCGACTGAGGCACGGCCTCGCTTCGTAGGGTGGCAAGGGTGCTGTGCCCACAGCAACGGTGATGGGGTTTTGCTCGGTGTCGTCCCGGCCTTTGCGCATCGGGGGACCCACACTCCGCGGCGCTCCTTGTTGCAGAAGGTATCTGACGCCTGCGCTCTCACCGATAGCCCGCGGCGTATTGGTCTCGGCTCAAGGCCGGGACGACGTAGATGGGTGGCCGCATCTGCGTTACTTCTCGCGCCGGTACCGGCGGCCACTTGCCGCCAGGACATCGGCCGGCGAGAAATCGTCGGTCAGGACCTCGCCCTTGAGCCCCGCCGGAAACCGCATCCGCTTTTCGGCAACCATCAGCGACACATCGAAACGGAACTTGTAGCGCGCCTGTGCGGCGACGGCTTTCTGCAACGTCTCGGCTTCGGACAATGGGTCAAGCCGCCCCAGCACGATCACATTTTTTCGGTTGTCCGAAGTGAAGAAATCGAGGTTGTCGAAAGCAAGCTTGGCCGTGCGAATATTGCTGTCGAAAAGACCTTCCTCGGGAATGAAATTGAATGCCGCCACGCCGTGGGGCGCGAGGCGACTTCGCACCAGCTGATAAAACTCCTTCGTCATCAGATGAAAGGGTATGTAGCTGCCGGTGAAGGCATCGACGAAGATGATGTCATATGGCTCGACATGCCGGTTCAGGAACACGCGGGCGTCACTTTCGATCAGACGGAATGTCCTGGTTTCGCGCAGACCGAAATATTTTTTTGAAACGTCGATCACGCCGGGATCGAGTTCGACGGAGTCGATGATCGCGTCGGGGAGAATACGCTGCAGATAGACCGGAATCGAACCGGCGCCGAGACCGAGAACCAGCACGCGCTTGATCTCCTGCGGAAATCGCGGCGACGGTCATGGTGCGTTGATAGAGCAGCGGCAGATCATCGGGGTCGGCAAGGTTCACCTTCGATTCGTCGAAATGCCAGCCCTTCCATTGAAAGCCCAACGTGAGAACGCTCGCGGCCTTGGTCACGAAGATGTCGTTATAGACGGTCTCGACATGCGCGACCTGGCCGTCCTTCCGTACCAGCATGCTGGCGCGGGTTTGCGGATCGAACGTTTCCTCGGCGCAAACCGGCGGAAGCATGACCATTTGCGACGCGAGCAGTGCTGCGAGAATGCTCAGCCGGGCGGGCCGCCGCCACCTCGAAGCAGCGATCAGCAGCGCCGCGCCGAGCAATCCCAAAACGCCGAGCGCAAAGGTGATCGCCCGCGTTCCGATCAGCGGGATCAGGAAAAACGTCGTCGCGAGCGTGCCAAGGATGCTGCCCGCCGTGGAGATGCCGTACACCGTTCCCGAAACCGCGCCGGCGCTCTGCTTCGAGTGCATCAGAAGGCGGATCGCGAACGGTGAGTACATCCCGAGAAACGTAACCGGAAACAGCATAATGGCCATCGCGGCGGCGAGGCTGCCTAACTTGATGTCGTCGATTTGCCAGGCAAAAAACTGCAGCACGGGATCGGAAAACATCGGCAACAGCAGCAAATAGGCCGAACCTACGGCCACGGTTGCCGCGAGCACGCTTGGGGAGGGATAGCGATCGGCGACGTAACCTCCGACAAAATAGCCGACACAGAGCGCCGCCAGTACCGTCGAGATCAGGGAAGCCCAGGTATAGATGCCGGCACCAAACGAGGGAGCGAGATAGCGCGATCCCAGCATTTCGAAACCCATCACAATCGCACCGGTTACGAACGCAACGAAATAAAGCGAGATGGCAAACCCGTCCCCGTGCGGCTGTTCAGGCCGCGCCTCGGTCATCATTCACCATCTCCCCCACAACAAGGTCTTGCCAATCTCGCTGCCGGCCAAGCCGTCTTGCCATCGGCGTCTTTGATGGGCCCACCTATTGCGACGATATCAAATATGCTCCCTCGATCAAAGCATGCCGCCGCGACAGCAGCGGTTTCGGAACATCGGACCAGATGAAGGTGGGTAGCGACCCGGCCGTATCAGCTTGTTCCGGCCAGCAGGGATTTGACGGCATACGTGGCGGAGGCTCCGCTGCCGCGCTCCAAATGATGGGGGCATGCCGAGGCTGCGTCAGTGCCGTTCTCGAAGCAAAGCAAACTCGGCGCACTACCGCGGAAATAACCGGAAAGCAGAATACCAACCCTTCCCCACTCTAATATGTAGCGCGCAAGGGGCTTGCTTCAAGACCCCGGTCATCCCGTAGAACGCCCGCCCAAGCCAATTGCGACGGAGGGACGAAATGGGTGCGGCAAAGACAAAGACAGAGCATGCGGTGGTGATCGCCGGCGGCGGTCCGACCGGACTGATGCTGGCAGGCGAGTTGGCGTTGGCAAGCGTCGATGTTGCCATTGTCGAACGGCGCGCCAGCCAGGAACTCGCCGGCTCGCGCGCCGGCGGTTTGCATTCACGCAGCATCGAGGTGCTCGATCAGCGCGGCATCGCCGATCGGTTCCTCGCGGAGGGACAGACGTTCGGGGTCGCTCACTTCCACATTCCACTTGATATCAGCGACTTTCCGACCCGGCACAATTACGGGCTCGGGCTGTGGCAGAACCATATCGAGCGCATCCTCGCCGGCTGGGTCGGGGAACTGCCGGTCACGATCCATCGCGGATGCGAGGTGACCGGTTTCGCGCAGGACGACACCGGCGTCGACGTCGCGCTCTCCGACGGCCATTCGCTGCGGGCGGAATATCTCGTCGGTTGCGACGGCGGACGCAGCCTGATCCGCAAAGTTGCCGGCATCGAATTCCCGGGATCGGATCCGACCGTCAGCAACCTGATCGCCGAGGTCGAGGTGGCCGAGCAGCCGAAACTGGGTATCCACCGCAATGAATTTGGCGTCCATGGCTTCGGCAGGTTGAATTACGAAATCCGCAACGGCGAGGTGGTCTTCATGGATGGGGGGCCGCTGCGGGTCATGGTGACCGAACGGCAGGTCGGGACCGGCAGCGAACCCACGCTGCGCGATCTCAGCGAGGCACTCATCGATATCTACGGGACCGATTACGGCATCCACAGTCCGACCTGGATTTCGAGATTCACCGATATGACCCGGCAGGCCGCGTCCTACCGCCAAGGGCGCGTGCTGCTGGCCGGCGACGCCGCGCATGTGCACTACCCGGCGGGCGGACAAGGCCTCAACCTCGGTATGCAGGACGCGGTGAATCTGGGGTGGAAGCTGGCGCGGGTCATCCGAAAGACGTCGCCGGAAAGCCTGCTCGATAGCTACCATGCCGAACGGCACCCGGTCGCGGCCATCGCGTTGCGCAACACGATGGCGCTGGTCGCGCTGCTCCGCACCGATGACCGCAGCAACGCCTTGCGCGAGACCATGTCCGAGCTGCTCGGCATGGACGCGCCACGCAAGCGCTTTGCCGCGCACATGTCCGGTCTCGGCATCCATTACGATCTCGGCGAGGGACATCCACTGCTCGGACGCCGCATGCCCGACCTCGACCTGGTCACCGCCAACGGCCCGCTGCGCGTCTTCACTCTGTTGCACGATGCCCGGCCGGTGCTGCTCAATCTCGGTGAGCCCGGCGGCTTCGACATCTCGCCATGGGCGGATCGGGTCCGGCTGATCGACGCCGGATTTGACGGCGTGTGGGAGCTTCCGGTGCTCGGCGCGGTCCCCGCTCCCGGCGCAGTGTTGATCCGGCCCGACGGATATGTGGCCTGGGTCGGCGATTCAACGCAGCCGGGATTAGTTGACGCGCTGACCAACTGGCTCGGACCGCCAGCCGCAGCATAGGTGCACGGGTTTTGGCGCGGGGCGCGTCCGTGCGGCAGATCACGTAACGCGTGTTCCCGGGGGAACAGCGCCAGGGGGTAGCCGAGCGCATGGAGCTGATCACCGATGCAACGGAGCGATGATCGCCCCGGTCGGAAACCAAGGAGCAGAACCGATGACCAGCAATACCGGACGTCTGAACACCACCGAACTCGACACCGTCTCAGGCGGAGTTACCTCCCTGATCGTCAAGAGCAACATTGTGCTGCCGCACATTCCCCGCGATCATGACCTGCTGACGCCGGCGCAAATCGCGAAAGTGCTGGCGGTCGGCGGTGGCTTCAATCCGCCGATCCCGCGCAGCTAACTCCGGTAACCGGAGAAAAGCTGAATGGCCTGAACTCGCCTCCCGCGGAGGGAGGCGAGATCGTTTCTGCAATTTTAGATGACCGGAAAAGCGCGCGTTAACTACCGCGCGCCGTCACACCCTCTGATTTCATGGCAAGTTAAGTTCTCGCATTCTAGCATGTCCCGGCAATTTTCGGGAGTGCAGCGTGATCAGCAAGCCACCGTCAAACTGGTCTGATGAAGGCAAGGCCGTCGGTGCGGCCCAATCCGCCGTGGCTGTCGCCCAATATGCGACCAGTGCCACCAAACGCGGATATTACCTCTTAAAGGGAATTGGCCTCGGATTGTTTGCCGTGCTCTGGGGATTTGCCGGCACCGCGCAGTTTTTGCTCGGCGGCCTCGGCAGCGCTTCTCAGGCGGGAGGCGGGATGATGATCATGCTCATTGCGGCTATTCCCGGTTACTTTGCCTGGCGCAACTTCAGGAAGGCGATGGGCTCGGATGCTGCTGCGCAACCCAGAGCGTTTTCCGGCGAAGCAGACAGCGGCTGGCGCGGCGCTCATCAATTCGCGCAGCAACCGCCCAAATTCAACGCGCCGCTCGGCGGGGAGCGACGCGAAGTCCCAAACAGCCAGGCGCAACTGATCAAGAGCCTTCTGCTCGGCGTCGGGATGATTCCATTTGCGCTTTACCTGCTGCAGGCCGGCAATCCCATCATCAAGATTCTCGGCCTGTTCTTTCTCGCTTGTGGACCATTCATTATTTTGAAGACCGTGCGCAGTTTGATCGGATCCGCCCCGGCGTTTTCCTATGATGGCGAAGGCATCACCATGCCGGGCTGGTTCGGCGAGAAGCTTCTGGCCTGGCGCGAGGTCAGCGACTTCTCGGTAAAGACCGTGACCACGTATGCTTATGGCTTTGTCAAAGTGGGCAGCAGACATTCGCTTTATGCTTTGAAGTCAGGCGGCGGAAAGAAGCTGCTGCCGACCCAGTTCACCGGACTTGACGCCGCGGGCTTGAGCGAACTCGCAGTTCAGCTGGAGCTTTATCGCAGTGGCATGGCGGGCCTGACGCGGCGATCCTCACGGGATTATGCTTCCGCCGCGCCACCGCCGAGCCTTGGCTCTGGACAGGCTGGCTTAGGACAGGTTGGCACTGGACAGGTTGGCTTTGGACGGATCGACACCGGCATCGTACCTTCTGTGCCGTTTGCGAGCCGCCCCGGCCCGGCTGCCGCCCCAGCATTTGGCCGCCGGCAGGGCGTATTCGACAATCGCTAAGGCCGTTCGCTTCACTGAAATCCCGGCCGCGGCACCAGATTCATCAACATGTTGGCGTAGCCGCCATCGACGGTGATCTCGTCGCCGTTGACGTAGGACGAGCGATCGCTGGCGAGATACAGGATCGCATCGGCGATATCCTGCGGCATGCCGACCCGTCGCAAGGGCACCACGGCGGACCGGCGCTCAGTGACTCCAGGCGTATCGTAGAACGCCTGGCTCATCGGCGTGATCACCATGCCGGGGCTGACGACGTTGCTGCGGATCCCTGCCGGTCCCCATTCGCCCGCGAGTTGGCGCGAGAGCATGATGACGGCGGCCTTGCTGACGCTGTAGGCGCCGCTCTGGCCCTGCGCGTGGCTGCCGGCGATCGACGACACGTGAACGATGCTGCCGCGCCCATGCGCGCGCATCTGCCGCCCAAAACTTTGCGCGCAGAGAAAGTAGCCGGTGAGATTGACCGACAGCACCGCGTTCCATTCGGCCAGTGTCAGGTTCTCCAGCCCGCCCGGCCGCAGCACCGCGGCGGTGTTGACGAGGACCTGGCATGGCCCGAGCGATTTCTCGATCGCCTCGGACACGCCGGTGACGCTCTCGGCATTCGCCGTGTCGCAGCGGGCGATGAAATGCTCAGCCCCAAATCCGCGCAGTTCGTTGCGCGTGACCTCTAAGCCGCGCTCATCGAGGTCGATCGCGGCGACGCTGGCGCCGGCCTGTGCGAGGCTAAGCGCGGTGGCGCGGCCGATGCCGCCGCCGCCACCCGTCACCACGCACACGCGGCCTGACAGGCCAAGCCAATCGGTTTGATTTTGTCCGGTCATGATGAGCCTCGTTTCAATTATGGTGGGCACGCTGCGCGTTGCCCACCCTACGATCCCAATCGTAGGATGGGTAGAGCGCAGCGAAACCCATCAAGGGTCTTGCGACGAGGGTAGACGATGGGTTTCGCTGTCGCTCTACCCACCCTACGGTTCTACGATCCTACCCCGTAATCCCCGCCGCGACCTGGCCGCGCAATCGCTCCAGGCTGTGCAGCGTGTTGGCACAGGCTTCGGCGACTTCGATGCCCTTGATGACGAAATGCTTGCGGAAGAAATCGTGGTGCACGGCGCTTTCGTGGAATTGCTGCGGCGTCAGCACCGCCGAGAAGATCGGCACTTCGGTCTTCAGCTGCACGTCCATCAGCGCCTTGATCACGGTGTCGGCGACGAATTCATGGCGGTAGATACCGCCATCGACCACCAGTCCCGCCGCCACGATCGCGGTATAACGCCGCGTCTTGGCCAGCAGTTGCGCATGCAAGGGTATCTCGAACGAGCCCGGCACCTCGAACAGATCGACCTGCGAACGCGAGATATGTCGCGCCTCGATCTCTTCGAGGAAGGCGATGCGGCATTCCTCGACCACGTCGCGGTGCCACGACGCCTGCACGAAGGCGACGCGCTGCGGCTTGACGAAGCGCGGATGCACGGGCGCCGGCGGGCGCTCGGGCGTGTCGGGAACGCTGTTGCGTTCGGGAACCCTGACCTGGGATTCCACTGTTTGGGCTTGCTGGGTTTGGGTTTCAGGCTCTTGCAACATCTGATTCATGGCTTTCCTCTTTCAGGACCAGAATCAGGGCACACGGAACGACGATTGACCCACGCAAAAGCGTGGGCCGCCGCAACCGTTCTCTTTCATCCGGACTTTAACCGTCGGCTTCGGAATCACACCGAATCTGCTGACCCTTCTTTTCCGGAAACGCCGGACAAGAAGGCGCTCGCGGGCTTGGGCTACGTCACCCTTACCGCCGGTGGGGACTTTCACCCCGCCCTGAGAACATCGGCCGCCCGGAATGGACGACCTGCCGACAAATATGACCAAACGCCGCCGCATCGGCAAGCGCCTTGAGCACCGGGAATCTGCATGTTCCCCATGTCGGCGGAACAGGGCAGCGGCGGATTCCCGGGCATTGCGCTGCGGGACGTCATCCCCGGACGAACGCACTTGCGTTCGCTCGGGAGGTGCGAGCGTAGCGAGCCTCGAAGGATGGGCCACGGGCCCTGCTCATCCTTCGAGGCGCGCAAGCCAGCGGCGCAATTGCGCCGCAGAGCGCACCTACGGGTGAACGCAAATTGCGTTCATCCCGGGGATGAAGGGAGATGGTGCGAGCGCAACACCCCAATCTGATGTCTTTACGCCGCCGGCCGGGCGCCCTTGATCAACGCGAGCATCGCACCAAGACGTGCCACCACGTCGCTGGTTTCCAGGAGCTGTTGCCGCTGTTCGATGGTGACCGGCAGGAGAGGCGCGATCGCGTCAGCCAGCATGCCGGGGTCGCCGGTATTGGGGAGACTAAGATTGGCACGAGGTCCCCGCGACTGGGTCGAGAAATGGACGTTGGTCCATGCCTGATATGCTTCGAGAACAGCGCTGAACAATGCGACGGCCTCGACCGTTTGGCGGTTGGTCTCGTCCACCGACGTGACCTCCGCCATCAGGAATTCTTCCTCGACGGGCCTGACGACCACACCGCGCGCGGTTCCGGATATGAAAAGCTTGAGGTTACCGTCCAGCAACGTGGCGTTATGAATTACGTTCGCGATAACGCCGACTGAATGCAGGGCATCCATCGAAGGATCATCGTCAGCAGCGCGCCGCTGCGTGACCACGAGCACGCGGCGGTCCGTCGCCAGCGCGCGCTCGATCGCGCGCCGGGTCTTTTCGCGGCCGACAAAGATCGGCGCGACCATGTGTGGGAACACCACGAGATCGCGCATCGGCACGATCGGAATGCCCGCAGCCATGGCGACGGGGGAAGCGGGTACTGGCTGGCTCGACTGAATTTGCGCAGCGAGATGATTCCAGTCGGGCAAGCCCAACGTCCTGGCGACCAATTCCAGGCTCTCGCTGTGGGTGAGGGAAACCGATCTGGCCTTGAGAGCATCGCGCAAGCTGTGCGCCATGGCCTTAGCATCGCGAAAATCGCGCATGGGATAAGTCCTCTGCTTTGGCGAACGAGATGTTGTCAGGCGCTTGCGTTACTGACTCGTTCGCGGGGCAAAGGAGGCCTCGAACGGCTCGATACGTTCACCGTACCCTTGAAGGGCGCAAGCAGCGGGTCGTATCCACCCTCCCCGAAATATGCGCCCCGGTCGAAGCCGCTGTCAATTCGGGTTAAGGAAAAATTAACCATTGTGGCGAGCCGGTGCACTTTCGGCGGCGCCAGCGACTCCGCTTCGCGCATCCGATTCCGATTTGTTCTCAAATTAATAATTATGACCGCGATGAGCTGTGGACGGCCGCGCATTGGCTGTGGACGGACTCAGGGGTTGGTTGCGCAGATTCCGCAAATCACATCACTTGAGCCGGCAAGCCCCCGGACGATCAAGAAGGCGGTCGGGAACAATCAGGGGATTGCAGTCGGCAGCGATGCATCCCCTTTCGCGCGCGCCGGGCCCCGTGTGCGTATCAACTCATGTGAAATGGCAAGGTCGAGACGGAATGTCCCTCCTCGAAGGCATTATCGATTCCCGGAACAACCCGCTCGCGGTCGTCGAGGATATCGCTACCGACAATAACTGGGCGTATGAGCGTTCCGGCGAAGATGAAGTGACCATCGTCTCCAAGGGCGACTGGACCGACTATCAGTTGTCCTTCACCTGGATGGCCGAGATCGAGGCGCTGCATCTGGCCTGCGCCTTCGACATGAAGATTCCGCCCGCGCGGCGACCCGAGGTGCAGCGGCTGATATCAGCGATCAACGAGCAATTATGGGTCGGCCATTTCGACATCTGGACCCACACCGGCATGGTCATGTACCGGCAGGCGCTGGTGCTGCCGGGCGGCATCACCGCCTCGACCGCGCAATGCGAGAGCATGCTGGTCGGCGCCATCCACGCCTGCGAACGCTATTACCCGGCGTTCCAGTTCGTGGTCTGGGCCGGCAAGACCGCCGCGGAAGCCATGAGTGCGGCGATGTTCGACACCGAGGGCGAGGCGTAGTTCAGATTGCGCAGCGA
>JACDAG010000024.1 GCA_013695565.1 Bradyrhizobium sp. | reverse complement strand
ACTTGGGGCACAGTAGCTTCTTGTATTTATCGAGTGTCGAGACTCAAAAAGACAAAAGTGAGTCATTTGAATCACATGACCCCTTTCCCGGGACAGCCCTGCGCAAGTGCGGGGCGAGGGAGAAGCAATCACAACCCCAGCACCGCCTTGGTGATGATGTTGCGCTGGATTTCGTTGGAGCCGCCGTAGATCGAGACCTTGCGGTTGTTGAAATAGCTCGGCGCGATCTGCGCGGTCCAGTCCATCGCCTCGTTCGAGCCGTCTTCGCCATGCTCGTCATAGGGGGCGGCGAACGGGCCGATCACTTCCATCAGGAGTTCGGTGGTGGTCTGCTGGATTTCCGAGCCCTTGATCTTGAGCACCGAGGAGGCCGGATTGGGCTTACCCTTGCCGTGCTTGCCTTCGTCGGCGACGACGCGGAGCTGCGTCAGTTCGAGCGCCTTCAGCTCGATCTCGCAGGCCGCGAGTTTTTCGCGGAAACCCTGGTCTTCCAGCACCGGCTTGCCGTTGGATTCGACCTTGGAGGCGAGATCCTTGATGCGGCGCAGCCGCTCCTTGGAAACGCCCACCCGGGCGATGCCGGTGCGCTCATTACCGAGCAGGAATTTGGCGTAATCCCAGCCCTTGTTCTCCTCGCCGATCAGATTCTCGACGGGCACCTCGACGTCATCGAAGAACACTTCGTTGACCTCATGGCCGCCGTCGATGGTCTCTATCGGACGCACCGTGATGCCCTTCGACTTCATGTCGAACACGATGAAGGAGATGCCCATCTGCTTCTTGGCGTTGTTGTCGGTGCGGCAGAGGCAGAAGATCATGTCGGCGTGCTGGGCCAGCGTGGTCCAGGTCTTCTGGCCGTTGATGATGTATTTGTCGCCCTTGCGCTCGGCCTTGGTCTTCAGCGAGGCGAGGTCCGATCCGGAGCCCGGCTCCGAGAAGCCCTGGCACCACCAGTCGTCGACATTGGCGATGCGCGGCAGATACTGCTTCTTCTGCTTTTCATTGCCGAAGGTGTAGATGACCGGGCCGACCATGCTGACGCCGAAGGCGAGCGGCGCGGGTGCGGGGTGCATCTGCAGTTCTTCGTTGAAGATGTAATGCTGCACGGAGGTCCACCCCGTCCCGCCATATTCCTTCGGCCAGTGCGAGCAGCCCCAGCCCTTCTTGTTGAGGATGCGCCACCAGGTGACCATCTCGTCCTTGGAGAGGTGGCGGCCTTCCTGCAACTTGCGCCGCGTATCCGGCGGCACGTTGTCCTTGAAGAAGGTACGCACTTCCTCACGAAACGCCATTTCTTCCTTGCTGAAAGCGAGATCCATCGGATCCTCCTGTGAGCGAATGAATTAGTATTCTTGTCTCTCGTCGTCCCTGCGAACGCAGGGACCCATAACCACCGACGTTTGTTGTAGCAAAGGCAACCGGCTCCATCTTCCATCACCGAGGACACGGCGTATGGGTCCCCGCGTTCGCGGGGACGACGATGGAGTGGTGATCGCCTGACTCACACACGCCCTCCTGCTGCAACTTGCTGCTGTTTGATCGGCGAAGGTTGCTGCAGACGCAGTTCATGACGCGAGAGCTTGCCGACCGGCGTGCGCGGCAATTCATCGACGAAATCGAGCGCCGCCGGGATTTCATGCTTGCCGAGCTTGCCGGTGAGGAAGGCGCGCAGTTCATCCAGCGCGAACGGTTTTGCATCCGCGCGCAGCTTGATGAAGGCTTTTGCGGCCTCGCCGCGGTAATCGTCGGGAATGCCGATCACGATCACTTCCTGCACGGCAGGATGGGTGTAGATCGCCTGCTCGATCATCTGCGGATAGACGTTGAAGCCGCCGGAGATGATCATGTCCTTCTTGCGATCGACCAGATAGAAATAACCGTCCGGGTCCACGTAGCCGATATCGCCCGTCAGGAAGCGATCGCCGACGAAGGCTTCCGCGGTTTCCTTTGGCCGGTTCCAGTAGCCCTTGGTGACGTTCGGACCGCGGATGCGGATTTCGCCGACTTCGCCGACCGGCATCAATTGCTTGGGATCGTCGAGCGACACCACGTCCATCTCGATTCCCGGCAGCATCAGCCCAATAGAACCTGGCTTGTCCGGGCCTTCCTTGGGGTGCGCGGTGCCGGGCGAACAGGTTTCGGTCATGCCCCATCCGCTCTTCAGCTTCATGCCGACCCGTTGTTCGAGGATCCGCGCGACCTCGACCGGCAGCGGTGCGCCGCCCGAGCCGACGCTGACCAGCGAGGACAGATCGCGCTTGTCGAGATCGGGCAATGAGGCAATCGCGATCCACATCGTCGGCACGCCGGGAAACGCCGTCGCGCGCTTGACCTCGATGTCGCGCATCACGGCCTCGACATCGAATCGTTGATGCAGCGAGATCAGATTGCCGCGACGGATCGAGGACAGCAGCACCACCGTCAGCGCGTAGATATGGAACAGCGGCAGCACGCAGATCACGCGCTCGATCGCATTACGCTCGGCGCGTGACGGCTTGCCCCAGACGTCGTAGACCGACACCGCCGAGGTCAGATTGCCGTGGCTGAGCATGGCGCCCTTCGGCAGACCCGTGGTGCCGCCGGTATATTGCAGCAGCGCGACGTCATCGGCGCTCATGTCAGGCCATTGCGATGGCTTGGTCGCGCCGTCGGTGAATTGCCGGTAGGTGATCACAGCGGGATTATCCGGCAGCTTTGTCTGCGGCGTGCCGACCTTGCCCCAATCATCGTCTTCGCAGACGATCAGTTGGTCGAGCAGGCCCTTGTCGAGAAATTTCAGCGCCGTCGGCAACAGCGCCGACAGATTGCTGGTGACCAGCACGCGCGCGCCGGAGTCCGAGAGCTTGTGTGACAGCGCGATCTCGCCGTCGAGCGGCGACAGATGCACGATGCGGGCACCGGCCTTCAGCGCGCCGAAGAAATTGACGGGATGGTCGGGCGAATTGCCGAGGAACAGGGCGACCGACTTGTCCTTGCCGTAGCCGGCGCGAAGGAACGCCGCGGCTGCCGTTTCGACCAGCGTTTCGAGCCCGGCGAAGCTGATCGGCCGGTCGCGGAATTCGAGCGCCGGGCGCGATCCGAACTCAGCGGCCGCTGCCGACAACAGGTCAGGCAGCGTGCCACGCGGAAGCGGATCGTCCCATTGAACGCCTGCCGGATAGAACTGTTCGCCGGGGTGGGTCATGAATGCTTTCAGCGAGCGCCCATAAAGACTGTCATTCCGGGGCGAGCGAAGCTCGAACCCGGAATGACGAGGTAGCTGGAGTGGCCACCATCAAGCCGCCTTCGACTGTGCCAGCGACGCGAAGGTCTTGCCCTCCGCGGCGAGGCGCTTGAGCAGCGCCGCCGGTTCGAGCGAGGGATCGTTGGTTTCCTTGGCGTAGTACGACAAACGATCGGCGATGTGCTTGAGGCCGACCTGGTCGGCATAGAACATCGGGCCGCCGCGATAGATCGGCCAGCCATACCCATAGAGCCAGATCACGTCGATATCGCTCGGACGCGCCGCGATACCCTCTTCGAGAATGCGCGCACCCTCGTTGATCATCGGGTACATCATACGCTCGAGGATTTCGTCGTCGCTGACGACACGGGTCTTGCGGCTGAGGCGCTGCAGGGTTTCCGTGATCAGCTTCTCGACTTCCGGATCGGGCATCGGCGAACGCGAGCCGCCTTCGTATTTGTAATAGCCCTTGCCGGTCTTCTGGCCGAAGCGGCCGGCTTCGCACAGCGCATCGGCGATTTCCGACTTGAGGCCGCGGTCCTTGCGCGAGCGCCAGCCGATATCGAGGCCGGCGAGATCGCCCATCGCGAACGGGCCCATCGGCATGCCGAATTTGGTCACCACGGCATCGACCTGCTGCGGCAATGCGCCTTCGAACAGCAGCTTTTCGGCCTGCTTGCCGCGCTGGGCCAGCATGCGGTTGCCGACAAAACCGTCGCAGACGCCGACCACCGCCGGAACTTTTGCAATTTTGCGCGCGATCGATACGGCCGTGGTCAACGCATCGGGCGCGGTCTTGTCGGCGCGCACGATCTCGCACAGCTTCATCACGTTGGCGGGCGAGAAGAAGTGCATGCCGAGCACGTCCTGCGGACGGCTGGTCACCTTCGCGATCTCGTCGATGTTGAGATAGGAGGTGTTGGAGGCGAGCACGGCGCCCTTCTTGGCGTATTTGTCGAGCGCGGTGAACACTTCCTTCTTGATCGCCATGGTTTCGAACACGGCTTCGATCACAAGGTCAGCGTCCTTGACGTTCTCGAGGCCGACCACGCCGGTGATCAGGGCCATGCGCTTGGCCGGAGCGTCCGCCGGGATGCCGCCGCGCGCGGCGGTTGCCTCGTAATTCTTCTGCATCACGCCCATGCCGCGCTTGAGCTGCTCTTCGCCGGTCTCGATCAGCGTCACCGGAATTCCGGCATTGGCGAACGACATCGCGATGCCGCCGCCCATGGTGCCGGCGCCGATAATGGCGACCCGCTCGACATTGCGCGCCTTGGTGCCTTCGGGA
>JACDAG010000002.1 GCA_013695565.1 Bradyrhizobium sp. | reverse complement strand
GGCGGGAACGCCGAGCAGGCCAAGGATAAAAGTGAGATGCGGGATCGATTGCCCGAGATAGGCGCTCACGGCAAGCGCCAGGACCAGGGGCGGAAACGCCAGCAGCACATCCATGCTGCCGACCACGACCGATTCGAATCGGCCGCGAAAATAGCCCGCCAGAATGCCGAGCGCACCGCCGAGCGTAATGCCGATGATCGGAGCACAGAGGCCGACGATCAGCGATATCCGCGCGCCATAGATCACGCGGGCGAGTTCATCGCGGCCAAGACTGTCGGTCCCGAGCCAGTGCTGCATCGAGAATGGCGCGCGCTTCTCCAGCATGTCCATGTCGGTCGGGCTCGGCAACGGCAGGACGTCGGCGAAGATCGCCACCGCGAACACGAATATCACCCAGACGATCGCCATCCAGAACAGCGGTCCGAGCCGGCGGCCGCGCCGCGCCGGGGCTTGCGCAATTGTTTCGTCGATGCCGAGGTCAAGCGTGGCCATGACGGATCCTTGGGTCAAGCATGGCGTAGAGCAAATCGACGATGAAGTTTATCAACACGAATCCGGCACCAACCAGCAACACCACACCCTGCAAGATGATGAGGTCGCGCGTGGTGATCGCACCGACCAGCAGCCGACCAATTCCCGGCAGCGCAAAAACCGTCTCGACGATGATGGCGCCGCCGATCAATCGCCCGATATTGATTCCCGTGATGGTGACGAGCGTGAGCGATGAAGGCTTCAGCGCATGCACGAACAGGATGCGCGATGCCTTCAAGCCCTTGGCCTTGGCCAGCGCGATATAATCCTCCTGCAGGGTTGCGATCATGTCGGAACGAAGCACACGCATGATGCCGGGCCATTCGGCCAGCGCCAGCGTCAACGCGGGCAACACCATGAACCGCAAATTCCTGGCCGGATCTTCGCCGAAGGGCACATAGCCGGTCGCCGGCAGCCAGCGCAGTTCCACCGCAAACAGATAGATCAGCAGGATCGCCGACAGGAAGGTCGGCACCGAAAGCATGGCGAAGGCGCTGCCGGTCATGAAGCGGTCGAACGGACCACCGTTGCGCGCCGCGCAAATAATCGCCAGGGGAACGCCGATCGATAGCGAGATGATTTGGGCCAGGACCATCAATTCCAGCGAGATCGGAAGCCGCTCGGTCACCGACTGCAACACGGTTTGCCCGGTGCGGAACGATCGCCCCAGATCGCCCTGCAGGATATTGCCGAGCCAGCCAAAGTAACGGATCCAGATCGGCTGATCCAACCCCATGTCGTGGCGAAGTGCGGCGACCTTCTCCGGCGTCGCCTGATCACCGAGGATCGTGTAGGCGAGATCGCCCGGCAGCAGCGACGCGATCAGAAACGTCAACAGCGATACCGCGATCAGCACCGGCACGAGATACAGCAGCCTTCGCGCAACGAAACCCAGCATGCGCTGTTATTCCACCCAGACGCGGGACACATCGACGATGCCGCTGTACATTTTCGGCAAGCCCTTCACCTTCGCACTCGACATCGCGTAATAAGTGTTCTGGAAGGTCCAGTACCAGATTGCTTCCTTGTTGATGAGCCTGCTGATGGCGCAGTAGTCCTCGGTGCGTTTGGCCTGGTCGGCGGTGACCCGGGCGCGGTCGAGCAGTTGATCGAGTTCCGGGTTCGAATAATTGGCCAGCGCGACCGGGCTGCCGGAACGGAAATTGGCATACATCTGGACGTCGGGATCGGCGAGATCGACGATCCGCCATGGCGTCAGCTGAAACTGCCGCATGAAGGCGCGGGGCGGAATCGTGGCCTGGTCGACCTGCTCGATTTCCATGGTGGCGCCGGCCTGCTTCCAGAACTGCTGCAACACCTGACCGCCGGCGCGTCCGCGCGGAGTTGCCGTGACCAGCATTTTGAACTCGACCGGCTTGCCGTAGTCCTTGATCAGCGCCTTGGCCTTTTCAATATCGTAGGGCAGCGCGCCGTCATCCTTGCACTTCACCCAGGAACCATCCCCGTAAGGGTTAGAGGCCGGCCGGGCCAGGCCATTGGTGAGCGCCTGTGACATCTTCTTGCGGTCAATCGCCATCACCAGCGCCTGGCGCACGCGGACGTCGTCGAAGGGGGCTACCTTGGTGTTGAACGCGGCGACCGCGGCGCCGGAGCCGGCATAGGTATGCACGGTCAGCTTCGGATCCTTTTGCGCCAGCTGGATATTGTCGGCGTCGGCCTCATCGTCCCAGATGACGTCCGCTTCGCCGGATTTCAGGCTGGCGAACCGCGATTGCGCATCCGGCAGCGGCTTCAGGACAATGCGATCGAGGTAAACCCGGTCCTTGTCCCAGTAATCCGGATTCTTTTCGAGCACCATGCGGTCGCCCGCGGTCCAGGACTTCAGTACGAACGGCCCGGTGCCGACCGGATTACGGTTGTAGTCGTCCCCCTTGGTTTTCCACGCCGTCGGTGACTGCACGGAATTGTTGCCGCTTGCGAAGCTCACAAGCGCCGGAAGATTCACTGATGGATCCTTCAGATTGTAGACCAGCGTCAGTTCGTCGGATGCATCCACGGAACTGACGAACGAGATGTAAAAGGCGCAGCGGCACTTGTTGGCGGGATCCTTCTGCCGGTCGAAATTTTCCTTGAAAGCTTGCGCATTGAACGGCGTGCCGTCGTGGAATTTGACGCCCGGCCGCAGCTTGAAGGTCCAGGTCTTGAAGTCTTCGGTGGAGGACCAGGACAGCGCGAGCTTCGGTTGCACGACGCCCTTGTCATCGAGATAGGTGAGTGTGTCGAAAATCGCCGCAGCGGCGGTCAGCGCCGCCGTATCGAACACGCCGACCTTCAGCGGATCGAAACCGGGAATATCGAGTTCGAGGCCCATCGTGAGGCTGCCACCCTTTTTCTGGGCGCTGGCCGGGAGCACGGACAGCGAGATCGCAAATCCCGCTACAAGAAATAAGCGCGCAAGCGCGCCCGAACGAACCGCCGTTGTCATGACTGAACCCCTCCCAAAAGTGTCGTCCGTCCGGTGTTCCGGATCGTCGATGGCTGACGGTAAGATTGTCTGGAATCGCGGTCGCGGGCAAGGCCGTTCGCGCGCCGCGGATGAAAAGCCGCAGGACTAAAGCCTTGGCACCGCAACGCGATTGCCGTCAACCCCGCGCGGCCAGCGGAGACTTGCCGGCAAAGGCCGCGATTTCATCCTCCGACAGGCCGGTCTCCTTCAGATAGGCGCGCGTATGTTCGCCGAGCGTCGACATGCGCTTCGCCGCCGACACCCTGGCGCCCGACATCCGGAACGGCAGATTGAGCACCTTGAAGCTGCCGCCGCCGTCCGCGACTTCCGCCAGCGCGCCGCGGTGGGCGATCTGCGGATCACTGAGCGCCTCGGCCACGGTGCGGTAGGCCGATGAAGGCACGCCGTGCTCGTTGAGTTCTGCGAGACATTGCTGTGTCGTCACCGCACGCGACCACGCCTCGACGCCTTCCATCAGGCTGCCCCAGTTTTCGCGGCGATCGGCATAGGCCGCAAAGCGCGGATCGCTGACCCATTCGGGATGCCCGATCACCTTCATCAGGCTCTGGAAGGTTTTTTCGCTGGCGATCGCGACCATGACGTAGCCATCCGCGGTTTCGATCGGCCCGAACATCGGACGTTGCGTCGGCTTCACCTCGAATTGCGACCACTGCAATTCGTTCAACGTCAGGCTGAGCATCGATTCCAGCATCGAGACGTCGATGTGCTGGCCATTCCCGGTGCTGTGACGCTGGTGCAGCGC
>JACDAG010000990.1 GCA_013695565.1 Bradyrhizobium sp. | reverse complement strand
CGCGGCGTGTGGCGGATTGAACGAGCCGCCCAGCAAACCGACGCGCATGCCGTTGCTGTAAAGTGGAATCGATTGCGAAACGGATAGCGACGCGACCGAACTTTTATCCAACTCGGCCACCGCGGGTTGAATTCACGGGCGGGTCTGCCCGGTGCCGTGGACCCGGTACTTGAAGCTGGTCAGTTGCTCCGCGCCGACCGGGCCGCGGGCGTGGAACTTGCCGGTGGCGATGCCGATCTCCGCGCCAAACCCGAACTCGCCGCCATCGGCAAACTGAGTCGACGCGTTATGCAGCACGATCGCGGAGTCGACCTCGTTGAGGAATTTCTCCGCGGCTTTCGCGTCGTCCGCCACGATTGCATCGGTGTGGCGGGAGCCGTGATTCCCGATATGCGCGATCGCTTCATCGAGGCCGTCGACGACTTTGGCCGCGATAATCGCGTCCTCATATTCGGTGTTCCAGTCCTCATCCGAGGCTGGTTTCACCCTGCTGTCGACGCGTTGCACGGCAGCGTCGCCGCGCACTTCGCAGCCGGCATCGATCAGCATTTCGACCAGCGGCTTCAGGTTGACGGAGGCGCCGGCGCGATCGACTAGCAAGGTCTCGGCGGCGCCGCACACGCCGGGGCGGCGCATCTTGGCATTGAGCACGATCGACTTCGCCATTTCGAGATTGGCGGAACGATCGACGTAAACGTGATTGACGCCTTCGAGATGCGCGAACACCGGCACCCGCGCTTCGGCCTCGACGCGCGCAACCAGGCTCTTGCCGCCGCGCGGCACGATCACGTCGACGCCGCCGTTCAATCCGGTCAGCAGCAAACCCACCGCGGCACGATCTCGCGTCGGCACCAGCGTAATCGCGGCTTCAGGCAGGCCTGCTTCGCGAAGACCTTGCACCAGGCAGTCATGGATGGCGCGGCAGGAACGGAAACTGTCGGAGCCGCCGCGCAGGATCACGGCGTTGCCGGATTTGAGACACAGCGCGCCGGCATCGGCGGCGACATTGGGGCGGCTTTCGAAGATCACGGCGATAACGCCGAGCGGCACGCGCACGCGCTCGATGGTCATGCCGTTCGGGCGCTGCCAGCTTTCGGTGACGGCGCCGACCGGATCGGTGATTCCGCGCACGGTGGCGACACCGCCGGCCATCGCCTCGATCCGGGCCGGCGTCAGCGTCAGGCGATCGATGAAGGCCGAGGTCGCGCCGCCGGCGCGCACTTCGGCGACATCCTCGGCGTTGGCGGTCAGGATCGCCGGCGCGTTAGCGCGGATGGCGGCGGCAATCGCGTCGAGCGCCCGGTTCTTCTGCTCCGGCGAGGCGAGCGCCAGTACCCGCGCAGCGGCGCGCGCGCGGGAAGCGAGTTCGGTCATCAGCTGGGGCAAATCGGCGTTGTCGTCGATGGCCTTGAGGGACGCGGTCATAACGTTCTCGGGGTCCAGGATAAGGCCATGTCCTAGCATTGAAATCCCGGTTTTGCGAGGTGCGGAACCGGCATGGCTGGCAGAGGTCCGGCAGGTAGGCCAATGGCCGAACTCTGTAAACGAATCCGGAAGATCCGCTTGCGGTTGGCGTGGATAGCATTAAATATCATATATTGATACTCCGGAGCGAAGCCATGGCAAGCAGCTACAGCATCGGCAAACATTTCGAGGGCCTGATCGAGGGCCTGATCGAGAGCGGCCGCTACTCGACCGCGAGCGAAGTGATGCGCGAGGGGTTGCGGCTCGTCGAAGAGCGTGAAGAGCGGCGCCAAGCCAAACTCGAAGCATTACGTGCCGAAATCCAGAAGGGTCTCGACAGCGGACCTGCCGAGGAGGTCGGCGATATGTTTGCGCGCATCAAAGCCGAAGGACGCAAGCGCCTGGCGGCCAAGAATGACAAATAGGCCGTACAAAAGCCCGCAAGCCGAGATCGACGTTACTTCGATCTGGCAATTTATTGCCGATGATAATTTGAAGGCAGCCGATGCGATGATCGACCGTATCGAAGCGGCGTTTGATATGCTGGCAGAGGCGCCGCTGGCCGGCCGCGCGAGAGACGATCTGAAATCGAATCTGCGCAGTTTCCCAGTCAGAAGTTATGTCATTTTCTATGTTCCGGTGTCCGACGGTATCGAGGTCGTTCGCGTCATGCACGGCCGACAGGATATCGGTGCGGACGACATGGTATGATAATCAACCCGGCTCGGTCTGCCGCGGACCGCCCACCACCAGATCATCGCGGTGGATCATTTCCGCCCGGCCGCTGATGCCCAGAATGGCCATGACATCCGGCGAGGAGCGTCCCTTGATCTTTTCGGCGTCCTCGGCGTCATAGGCGACGAGGCCGCGGCCGATCTCATGGGTATCGGGACCGCGCACCACGACAGCGTCGCCGCGGGCGAACTGGCCGTCGATCCGGATCACGCCGGCCGGCAGCAGGCTTTTCCCGGCGCGCAGCGCCGTGACCGCGCCGGCGTCGATGGTCAGCGTGCCCTTTGGTTCCAGCGAGCCGGCGATCCAGCGCTTGCGCGCCGTGACGGGATTGGCCGGCGTCAGGAACCAGGTGCAGCGCCCGCCGTCCGCGATGGCTTTGAGCGGATGCTCGATCTTGCCCGAGGCGATCAGCATATGGGTGCCTGAGGTGGTGGCGATCTTCGCGGCCTCGATCTTGGTGGTCATGCCGCCGCGCGACAGCTCGGATTCGGCCGCCCCCGCCATCGCCTCGATTTCGGAAGTGACGGATTCGACGATCGGTATCAGTTTTGCGTTGGGATTGGCGCCGGGCGGCGCGTCATAGAGGCCATCGATATCGGACAGCAGGATCAGCAAATCGGCGCTGGTCATGGTGGCGACGCGCGCGGCGAGGCGGTCATTGTCGCCGTAGCGAATTTCGTTGGTGGCAACCGTGTCGTTCTCGTTGATGACAGGCACCGCGCGCCATTCCAGCAGTTTGGCGATGG
>JACDAG010000945.1 GCA_013695565.1 Bradyrhizobium sp. | reverse complement strand
GACCAGCGCCTTGACCAGGAACAGCCGCGCGAACCATTTGTCCTGAATGGTGGCCGCATGCCCGCCCACCGCTTGTGCCAGCGTCTTCGGCACGATGCCGGTCGCTTCCATCCAGCCCGCGGGATCGCCGGTGACGCCACGGCGAAGTTCGGCAATAGCCGTGGAGCGCATCGGCGGCATCCAGCCCAGCCGGTTGGCGAGATCGCCGGCCCTGGCACCAAGATTGAGCAGGAAACCGGGCAACGTGATCCGAGGCCAGCGGGAGGTGCCGAACGACCAGCGGAATTGATCGATCACATTGCCGAGCGTGATCGGTTGCGGTTGCATCAGGTCCCATGTCACGGCGTTCGCCGAGGCGTCACCGATGTCGCGCGCGGCGAGCCAGCCGATGGTCGCGGAGATATCCTCGACCGCCACCGGCTGGAACGGCGTCGCCGATTCGTCACCGGGCAATTGCAGGGGAAACGCGGCAAGCGCCCGCAGCATCGCGCTGCCGCCATAGGCCGCCGGCGCCACCACAAAGCCCGGCCGCAGGATCGCGTAGGGAATGCCGGAGGCGGCGATCAGCCGTTCGGCCTCGCGCTTGGTGGTGCTAAACGCCGTACGGTCCTCATCGGCCGTACCGGGGATCGAGATGTGAACGAAGCGCACCGCGCGGCCGCTGTCGCGGATCGCGGCGAGCAGGCGCTCGACGAAATCGCGATGCACGGCGCGGGTATCGCTGCCGGGGCCGTCCTGCAGCACGCCGAGGCAATTGACCACGACGTCAGCCTCGCGTTCGCGGATCAGCCGCGCCAGCGAGGCTGCGTCCATCGACATGATCGGAAGCTCGAGGTCGGATGCGCTGGTCTTTTGCGACGGCGAAAAATGCCGCGCGACCCCGATCGCCCCAAAACCCTGCAATCGCAGATCGTCGGTGATGAACCGCCCGATCAGGCCAGAGGCGCCGAGGACGAGAATCCTTCGCGTTTCGACGCTCATTGAGCATCCTGCCCGTCATCCTGAGGTGCGAGCCTTGCGGTGCACTTGCACCGCTGAGCGAGCCTCGAAGGATGAACGGCCCGGGCCGACGCCCTTCGAGGGCCGTGCATACGCACGGCCACCTCAGGACGACGGTCTATCAAATCATCGCTCATATCATTCCCTAAACCGGCTTCGCGATCATCAGCCACAGGATCGCCATCACCGAACCAAAACCTGGAATGCCGAACAGGAACCAGCGGCGGAATAGCACGAAATAGCGCGGCGGCAGGGCTGCATTCTCAGCAACCGCTGCGCGCGCGAGATCGCGCATCTCGATCTGCATGAAGATCACGGGCACCCAGAACAGGCCCGCCGACGCATAGAGCCCGAGCGAGGCCGAAATCCAGAGTTCGCTGAAGCCGGTCGAAGACAGCATCATCAGGAAACCACCGGTGATCGGCTGCAGCAACACCGCCGTCAGCGTGAACAGCATGTCGGCGATCACCACCGTCGACGCGGTGCGCGCGATGAAGGCAGCCTCGCCGCTGCGATGCGCCATCAGCATGAAGAACGCGATGCCGGTGCCGGTGCCCAGGATGACGATGCTACCCAGCACGTGCAGATATTTGATCGCAAAATACAGCGTCATCGTTTCCTGACCGGGTTCGGCATGCGTGGCTTCAGGGCGCGATCGAGTTCACCTGCTGCGCTTTTTACACCACCTTCGGTTTCCGGCAGCCAGTGCCCTTCGCTGCCATAAGCCCCCAGCACACGAAAATCGGCCTTGCCGCCGGCATTGCGGAATGCATCCGCGAGCTGCCGCGAGAAGGCCGGCGCAAAATAGCTGTCATTGGCCGCCACCAGCCACGTTACCGGCACGCGGGCCGTTTTGCCGAACTCGCCGGCGGCGGCAATCAGCGTGTGCGGCGCGCAGACCTGGTTCGGAAAATCATTGGCGCGCCCGCCGCGCCCCGGCGCAAAGGCGATGATCGCGGCGACATGCTTCGGGTCTTCATTCGCCAGCGCCAGCGCACCCCAGCCGCCGGCCGAGTGCCCGATCACGACCATCCCATCGGTGCGTATGAAGGACTGCTTGCGCGCAAAACCCATCGCGGCCGCGATCACATCAGCGGTGGAGCGGCCGGCTTTGGCGTAATCGGCCTCGTCACAACCGCCTTGATCCTCGAGATATTTTCCCCCGGTCGCGCCATGGCCCGGACGTTCCGGCACCAGCACGGCAAAGCCCCGCGCCACCAGCCACGCGGCCAGCGCGCGGTATTCCGGCTGCGGCATTTGCGCGCGACGCAACACGTTCTGGGTCGAGGCATGCGCAATCAGCGCGAGCGGAAACGGACCATCGCCCGGCGGACGAAACAGCAGTGCATGCGAGGGCGGACCGAGATCGGGCGACGGCACCAGCCATTGCTGCAGGCGATTTGGCTCTCCCTCCACGCCTTGCGCACCGAGATTTTGTTGCGCCGCGCCGGGCGTCACGCCGAGCGTCGCCAGGACCACCGCCGCCAGTAACACTTTAGCCGGATGCATGAATTGGCCTGATGCCGCCAAAGGAAGGCTGCCTAAGGAAGGGAATTCGACAACAGAATACCGGCAGCGAATCAAATCCAGCGATTTTCCGTGATCCGGATTTCTGGAAACGTGCCGGGAGATCATTCAGAGCATGGTTTTGCCCGGCCTCGCATCAGCGAAATACCGGCAAAGGCAGCTTCCTGTCCTCTTTCGGTACAGAAGGACTGAAAACTGATGCAGAAAATCCACAGGTTAACCGATAATTAACGATGGACCTTGAAGCGGACGCGCTGACTTGCTTTGATTAGGCCCATGAGCACAACCCTGATCGAGGTTCGACCGGCCAAAGCTGCGGATGCAACCGCGGTGGCGTCTACCCATGATGAAGCCTGGCGCTCAGCCTATCAGGGCATTATTCCCGGCGCCGAACTCGAAAAGCTGATCAACCGTCGCGGCCCGCAATGGTGGGACAGCGCGATCCGCAAAGGCAGCCGCGTCAGCGTGCTGGTGTTCGGCGACAAGGTCGCAGGCTACGCCAATTACGGCCGCAACCGCGCCCGCAGCCTGCATTTCGAAGGCGAAATCTACGAGCTCTATCTGCGTCCGGAATTCCAGGGCCTCGGCTTCGGCCGCCGCCTGTTCACCGCCGCCCGCCGCGATCTCCTGCAGAGCGGCCTCAAGAGCATGGTGATCTGGGCGCTCTCCGACAACGATCCGGCGACGGAGTTCTATCGCGCGCTCGGCGGCCGCATGGTCGCCCGCTCCTCGGAAAAATTCGGGCCCAAGTCGCTCGACAAGGTCGCTTTCGCCTGGACCAACTGAGAGCTTTTTGCCTCCGCTGTCACTGCCGGGCGAAAGCGCCAACGGGTCCGCGCAAGGCGCGGCCCGATGACAGGCTCCGCGCGTCTTCAATATTGCTTGACCCGGCAATCCATCATTTTCTAAAGCGACCTTTGGAAGTGCGATGGATACGCGGCTCAAGCCCGCGTATGACGACCGAATGTGTTGAGGCTCGCCCCTCGCCCAACCCTCTGCCCGCAAACGTGGGGAGAGGGAGAGATACAGGCGACACCGGATAAATT
>JACDAG010000890.1 GCA_013695565.1 Bradyrhizobium sp. | reverse complement strand
GCGTTGATCTGCGTCAGGTGCGCGGCTCTGGCCCCGCCGGCCGGATCACCCATGGCGATCTCGATGGCTTTCTCGCGCAGAAATCCACCGGGATGGTCGCGACACCGCGGACGCCGAATAATTCGGTCGAGGAGATCAGGATCGTCGGCCTGCGCCGCAAGATCGCCGAGAAGATGTCGCTCGCAAGCTCACGCATCCCGCACATCACCTATATCGACGAGGTCGACGTCACGGCGCTGGAGGAATTGCGCGCCAAGCTCAACGAAATGCGGCCGGACCGGCCCAAGCTGACGCTGCTGCCTTTCCTGATGCGCGCGATGGTGCATGCGATTGCACGGCAACCCAACATGAACGCGCAGTTCGACGATGAGGCCGGCATCGTGCACCAGCACGCCGGCGTTCATATCGGCATCGCCACGCAAACTTCCGCCGGGCTGATGGTGCCCGTCGTCCGGCACGCCGAGACGCGCGATCTCCGGGAATGCGCGGCGGAGATAACCCGGCTCGCTGAAGCGGCCCGCGCCGGCACCGCAACCCGCGACGAACTCACGGGTTCGACGATCACGATCACCTCGCTCGGCGCCATAGGCGGCCTCGCCACCACCCCGATCATCAATCACCCTGAAGTGGCGATCGTCGGCGTCAACAAGATCGTCATTCGTCCGCACTGGGACGGCGCTGCCTTCGTGCCGCGCAAGATGATGAACCTGTCGTCGAGCTTCGACCATCGCGTGATCGATGGCTGGGACGCCGCGCAGTTCGTGCAGCGGATCAAGACGCAGCTCGAAACGCCTGCCATGATCGTAATGGACGACTGAGCCGATGGCTGAAATTTCCTGCAAGCTTCTCATCATCGGCGCGGGTCCCGGGGGATATACCTGCGCGATCCGCGCCGGCCAGCTCGGCATCGATACCATCATCGTCGAGGCGAAAAAGCCGGGCGGGACCTGTCTCAATGTCGGCTGCATTCCCTCCAAGGCCCTGATTCATGTGGCTGACGAATTTGAAACGGTAGCGCGGGCGGCCGCCGGCCAAAACCCTTTCGGCATTTCGGCAAGTTCGCCCGCCATCGACTTTTCCAAAACCATCGCCTGGAAGGACGATATCGTCCGCCGGCTCAATGGCGGCGTAAGCGGCCTGTTGAAGAAGGCCGGTGTCAAGACCATCGCCGGCCACGCGCGCTTTCGCGACGGCAAGACCGTCGAGGTCGAAACCGCTTCCGGACTGCAGGTAGTCCATGCTGAAGCCATCGTGATCGCAACCGGCTCTGAAGCGGTCGCGCTACCCTCGCTTCCCTTCGGCGGCCCGGTGATCTCCTCGACCGAAGCCCTGGCGCTCACTGAAATCCCCCGGAAACTCGTCATCATCGGCGGCGGTTATATCGGATTGGAGCTCGGCACGGCGTTCGCAAAATTGGGCGCCGATATCACAATCGTGGAGGCGGAGCCGCGCATTCTCCCGCAATATGATTCCGAATTGAGCCAGCCCGTCGCCAAGCGCCTGCGCGAGCTTGGCGTCACGGTCCTGACCGGCGCAAAAGCCAGGGGGCTAACGCCCGACCGCGGCGGGCTCACGGTCGAGACGGCCGGTGGCGAAGCAAAGATACTCGCTGCCGAAAAGTTTCTCGTCACCGTCGGCCGCAAGCCGGCCACCAGCGGCTGGGGGCTCGAGGCCCTCGACCTCGACATGGACGGACGGTTGATAGGGATCGATGACCGGTGCCGCACTTCGATGCGCAGCGTCTACGCGATTGGCGACGTCACCGGCGAGCCGATGCTGGCGCATCGGGCGATGGCGCAGGGCGAGATGGTCGCCGAGATCGTCGCCGGCCACAAGCGCGCCTGGGACAGGGTTTGTATCCCCGCGATCTGCTTCACCGATCCGGAAATCGTCACCGCCGGGCTGACACAAGATGAGGCGAAGTCCAGCGGATACGATATCAAGACCGATAGCTTTCCCTTCAAGGCCAACGGCCGCGCCCTTACGCTCGGCCGGGAGGACGGCTTCATCCGCCTCATTGCCCGCGCCGACAATCATCTGCTGCTGGGCATCCAGGGCATAGGCGCCGGCATTGCCGAACTGTCGGCGGTGTTCAGCCTGGCGATCGAGATGGGCGCGCGGCTCGAAGACATCGCTGCAACCATTCATGCGCACCCGACCCAAAGCGAAGGCTTTCATGAAAGTGCGTTGAAACTGCTCGGGCATGCGATTCACATTTAGGCGAGCGATTTCCGTCAGCCTCGGCCGCCCGGATCGCCATTGCCCGATAAAGCCTGGGCAGCGCCGCCGATGCCGCGTCGGAAAGCTTCGTCAAACGTGACACCGCGGATTTGCCAATGGTAGGTCCGGCCGCGCCAGTCCATCTGCCATTGCGTGGCCCATCCGAGCTTCCGGTCATCCCAGACCAACTGCCCGACCAAAGCGACTTCGCCGCCCTGTTCGGTCGCAACCAATGCCAGGGTCGAAGACGGCACCGTCATTAGCTCCGAGCCGTTGAGGTTCGATTTCGCCAACGCGGCAACGCTCGGCAGCACGATGTCCATGCCACGCCGATCGGCCGCTGCGAGCAACGCGTCACGTTGCAGGTCGGACCGAATTCCGTCCGTGGTGACGATATAATTCTTCGGGCCTTGTTTCATCTCGACAAAGACGGCAAGCCACGGACGGTGTGAAAGCCACGGCTTGAGGACAAGCGCCTTCAAGATGCCGTTGATTTTCCCTTCCTCAAAATCGACGGTCAGATCGTAAGGCCGATCGCGCGTGCCCTGCTCGTCACGATGCGGTTTACCCGACATCTGGTCGTGATAGCTGAACGCCCTGACGAAGTTTTTTGCATTCGATTTGTAAGCCGCCAGCCGGCGGTCGCCCGCGAGTTGCTGTGCGCCGGACACCTTGATGAGGACGTCCTCCAGACAGGAAGCGAAGCCTACAATGCGGTTCGCCTCGCCCTGCCCGGTGACGACGGCCTGCGCCCGATACAAATCAGCTCCTGCAGCCGCCATCGTGCCGGCGCACCAGGTCAAGGCAGCTGCAAGGAATATCCTGACACTGGCGCGGATCGCACCGGGGCAGGTCCGAAGAGCCCGATGTCTTGTCGAATACAACTTGATCACGACGATGCCTCCGCGATTGCTCCGGACATGCTCTCCTCTTCCAACATTCGTTCGTTCTGTGGAAACGCCGGATGTTGCAGATCTCCCCTTGGCGAACCCGCAACTGATGCCGGCTTCGCACTGCAACCGTTCGAGCAAACGGCCATCCGGGCAGACTGCTACGAGTGCCTATGTTGACTTTCCCACGCATAGTCAAAATACTCGGCCATAAGCAAGAAAAACCCAAGAAAAACCAAACCAATGTAACGCGATCGGGAGGACACGATGCCCACTTCACGCAGGACGCTGCTGAAGACGTCCGCAGCTGCGGCCGCCGCATTCAGCTTCGATTGGACGCGCGCGCAGGCGCAAGCCGAAACGGTGCGCCTCGGCCTGATTTACGACCTGACCGGTCCGTTTGCGGCGGGTGGCTCGGTTGCCTCCTCGATCGGCGCGCAGATCGCGATCGATCTCGTCAACGAGAAGGGCGGCATCGGCGGCAAGTACAAGATCGCGGCCGTCGCGGCCGATTCCCAGAGCAAACCCGAGGTCGCGATCAATGAGTCGGTGCGCCTGATCGACCAGGAGAAGATCGACATCATCGTCGGCGTTTATGCCAGCTCGCACGCGGTCCCGCTCGCAGCCAAGGTCGAGCAGCAGAAAAAGATCCTCTGGATCACGACCGCGGTCTCGACCGCCGTGTTCAAGGACAAGAACCTGCAATACGTTTTCCGCGCGCAAATTCATTCCGACCAGTACGGCCAGGCCTTCGCCGGCTTCATCGCCGAACATGCCAAGGCGAAACTCGGGATGGAGCCCAAGGACGTCAAGGTCGCGTTGATTCACGAAGATGGTCCCTATGGCGTCGGGGTCGCCGCCGCCGACGAGGCCTATTCCAAGGAGGCCGGCCTTCAGGTGGTGCTCCGGGAAGGCTATTCGGCGTCCGCGCCCGACCTCTCGGTGCTGGTGACCAAGCTCAAGCGGGCCAGGCCCGACGTGATCTCGCACGCGGGATACAACCCCGATATCACCCTGTTCCTGCGCCAGGCGCGCGAGAGCGGCCTCAAGTTCAAGATGCTGTTCGGCGCCGGCGCGGGCTACAGCCAGCTCGACAAGCTGCGCGCCACGTTCGGCGCCGACATCGACAATTTCTGCAATATCGATCCGGTGCCGGCGCAATTGCTCGATGCCAGCAAACTGGCGCCGGGAATTGGCGATCTCACCAAGATCATGGTCACGCGCTACAAGGAGAAAACCGGGGCGACCGATGTGCCGCCGCACTGCTCGATGGGCTTCAACCAGACCTGGATCCTGCTCAACAGTGTGCTGCCCGTCGCCAAGGCGAAATACGGCGGCTTCGATCCGGATTCGATTCGCAAGGCGGCGCTCGACGTCGACATCCCGCCCGGCGGCACGATCCAGGGCTACGGCGTGAAATTCTTTCCGCCGGGCACACCGATGGCCGGCCAGAACGAGCGCTCGACCCCGGTGGTGATGCAAAATGCCGGCGAGCACATCTCGGTGGTTTGGCCGACGAATATCAGGACGCAGGACCCGGTGTTCCCGCTGCCGAAATCGTCGACCTACGCGGCGTAGCGCGGGACTCACTTCACCTCTCCCGCTTGCGGGAGAGGTGAACCTCACAAATTAACGCGGTGGCCCTCTTCGGCGGCCCAATAGCCGGCGTAGTTGACCTTGATCGTCTCAAAGGCCAGCGCGAGATTCGCGAGCGGCTCCCTGCCGGTCGCGACGCATTCCATGAAATCCTGGATTTCCTGCAAGTAGCCGCGCGTCCATTCCTCCTCGAGGCAAACATATTGCCAGCCGGTCTTGCGATCGACCTTTTCGGTGATGTAGACGCTGGCGAGCTTTTCCTCAGAGGTCTGGTAGCTCATCATGTGCGTGTTCGGCGTGATGTTGGCGAACAGCGCGCCGCCGCTGGTGTAGGTTTCGATCAAATTGCGCACGCCGCCCGCGATCATGTCGCCGGAAAAGATCGTCGCCTTGGTACCGTCGGAGAATGTGGCGGTGAGCGTGCCCCAATCCTCGACATCGACCGGATTGGATTTGATGACGCCGCGTTCGTCCGGCCCCAGGCATGCCGCTACGTTGCCGACGTCGCAGGTCACGCTGGCGACGCTGATTGTCTCATGGCGCGCCTTGGCCTCGACCTGCTTGAGATAGAGCACCGCCGACAGCGGATGGCATCCCATCCGGATCAGCGAGCCGCCGCCGGTCATCGCCCATTGCGCGGCGTGCGCCGCATGCGATCCAGAGTGGCTCTCCTCGCCCTTCATGAACAGGATCTTGTCCTTGGTGGCGCGCAGGATCTCCACGGTCTTGGTCACCGCCGGCGCGTAGATCCAGTCTTCCGCATACATGAATAGCCTGCCGGTCTTCTCGATCGCGGCGCGGGTGCTTTCCATTTCTTCCAGCACGCGCGCGTACATCAGCGCCTTGGACACGTGCTTGCCGATCGGCGCCTTGTCGTCGTCCCGGCCGAAATAGCCCGCAAACGGCTTTTCGCAGATCACATGTTTGCCGGCCTGCATCGCCTCGACGATCATCGCGGCGTGCAGATTGGGCGGCGTGCAGATGTCGATGACATCGAGCTCGCGGTCGGCGATCAGGTCGCGAAAGCTGCGATACGCGGTCGGGATCTGGTGTCGGCGGGCAAATTCGAGCACATGATCGCCCCTCGCGACGACAGCCCTGACTTCGACATCCTGGCCGTAGACGCGCTTGTACGCGTACATATGCAGTTCGGACACAAAGCCGCAGCCGGCGAGACCGATCCTGATCTTTGCCATGACACCTCCAGTCGTCGGTCAATAGCGACACCGGGCGCCACTTTCGTGACGGCCACGCGGATGCTGCGGGAATGAGCCGGTGACAATCCCGGCTTTCGATCGATGTCCTGTATCAGTTTTCCTTTTTGCGCCCAATAGCGGCCCTTATCGATCCGGCTTCCCCAACAAGCCGACCCGCCCGCGCCGCGCTAGGCTGGGCAAAACGGCCAAAGCCGTTAAGCCAAAAATGAGGAACGCATGCGGGAGCTGACGCCGGAGACGATCACGGACGCGGTGCTTGACCAGATGGCGACGACATCAGACCCGCGCATGCGGGAGGTGATGGCATCCGCGGTGCGGCATTTGCATGCTTTCGCCAAGGACGTAAACCTGACGCCTGCGGAATGGATCAAGGGCATCCAATTCATGACCGCGGTCGGCAAGATCTGTACGCCGGCACGGCAGGAATGCATTCTGCTTTCGGACACGCTTGGCCTGTCGGCGCTCGTCAACGGCCTGCATGACTCGACCGCGATGGACCCGAACGATCCGGCCTGCCCAATCAAGGGGCTGCCGAGCACCCGCTTCAACATGCGACTATCGCGCGAAAGCGCCGCCGACAAGATCGGTGGGCGCGTCGGCGCCGACCCGTCGGCGATCCTGAAACCGTCGCCTGGGACCGCCATTGGGCAATCTCCCATAGCGGCGCCGGCGGCGGGCTAACGCGGTCAACGGTCACGCCAGCGTCACTTCGGATGATCCCCACCAACGTAGGGTGTCAAAGCCCGCATCGGCGTTTCATTGTGGCTTGTGGCCGGGCTGCCTTTAGTTCTAACCTTGCAGCAAAGCCGCCCTAGAGTGCGGACAGGCAACAAGAACCAAACAAAAACGATCTCTTGGGAGGATCAATGAAACGCAGGACGCTTCTCGGCGGGACGATCACCGCCGCCGTGCTCGGGCTGACTTTTGGGCTCGCCGCAACCGCACTCGCTCAGCAGCCGCCGATCAAGATCGGCATGTCGATGGCGCAAACCGGCGGCCTCGCCGGCGGTGGCAAGGCCTCGCAGCTGGGCATCGAGGTCTGGCGGGACGACGTCAACGCCAAAGGCGGCCTGCTCGGCCGCAAGGTCGAACTGATCGTCTATGACGACAAATCGAGCGCTTCGGAGACGCCTGCGATCTACTCGAAGCTGCTGGACGTCGACAAGGTTGATATCCTGTTCGCGCCTTATGCGACCGTACCGACGGCGCCCCTGATGCCGTTAGTCAAGCAGCGCGGCATGTTGCTGATTGGCAATTTCTCGTTCCAGGTGAACAGCAAGGTCGGCCACGACATGTGGTTCAACAATGCCCCATGGGGACCGGCCGACAGCTGGGCGACGTCCTTCCTTGACCTTGGCCAGAAGGCCGGCGGCAAGACCGTTGCGCTGCTCGCGGCGGACCAGGAATTCGCGCAGAATCTGGCCAAGACCGCCAGAGAGGTCGCGACCAAGCTCGGAATGCAGATTGTGTTCGACCAGGCCTATCCGCCGAGCACCGTGGAATTCTCAGGCATTCTCCGCGCGCTGAAAGCTGCCAAGCCGGACATCGTCTATGTCGCGTCTTATCCGCCGGATTCGGCCGGAATCCTGCGCGGCGTGAACGAGATCGGGATCGGCGACAACGTCAAGCTTTTCGGCGGCGGCATGGTCGGCCTGCAATTCGGTGCGGTCATGGAAAATTTGGGCTCGCTGCTCAACGGCGTCGTCAACTACAATACATGGCTGCCCGAACCCGGCATGTACAACGAGGGCACCAAGGCGTTCTTTGAGAACTATACGAAACGCGCCGTGGAAGCCAAGGTCGATCCGCTGGGCTATTATCTGGCGCCCTACGGCTACGCCAGCGGTCAAATGATCGAGCAGGCTATCAAGGCCGTGGGTTCGCTCGACCAGAAGGCGCTGGCGAAGTATCTGCGGGAGAACACCCACAAGACCATCGTCGGGCCGATCACGTTCGCGGCGGACGGCGAGTGGAAGGAAACCGGGGTCGTGCAGGCCCAGTTCCGCGGGATCGTGGACAAGAACATGGAACAGTTCCGTAGCTCGGGTAAACAGGTGATCCTGTTCCCGGACAAAATGAAGTCGGGCACTCTCGTCACTCCCTTCGAGGCAGCACGGAAGTAGAACTCACGGCTTTTCACTGGATCATGGTGCGCTGACAGGGGATCAGCGCACCTGCCTCTTCAAAATGTGGAATGGGATGGACGGCGTGCGCGAACCGGGGCGGGGGTGGCCCAAGGACGGGCCAAGGGGGACGTCAGGTGTTTTCATTTGAACTACTGCTCGATGCGGTGGTGATCGGCGTATTGCTCGGCTGTTTCTATGCGGCGGTCAGTCTTGGACTGTCGATTTCGTTCGGCCTGCTCGACGTTCCCCATGTCGCGCATCCGGCGTTTCTGGTCCTCGCGTCCTACGCGGTGTTCTTCCTCAACGAACATTACGGAATCGACCCGCTGGTGGCGGGCCTGCTGATCACGCCGCTGTTCTTTCTGTTCGGCCTTCTCGCTTACCGGCTGTACTACGAAACCTTCGAAAAGCGCGGCAGCGACGCCGGCGTGCGCGGCATCGCGTTCTTCTTCGGCATCGCCTTCATCATCGAAGTGCTGATCATCCTGCAATTCGGCGTCGACCAGCGCTCGGTCACCGCCACCTATATCGGCAAGGCCTGGCGGATCGGTGATATGCGGATTCCGTTCCGGCTGCTGGTTGCGTTCGCGGTTGCCGCCGTTCTGACCGTCCTGCTCGCGTTCTATCTGTCAAAGACCTTCATGGGCCGAGCGATCCGCGCCGTCGCTCAGGACCAGGAGGCTCTGCGGCTGATGGGTGCCAATCCGATACGGATCAAGCAATGGGCGTTCGGCATCGCCACCGCCGTGCTCGGGATTTCCGGCGCCCTGCTCATCATCGTCGCCCCCGTCGATCCAACGCTCGACCGCGCCTATATCGGGCGAACCTTCTGCGTCGTGGTCATGGCCGGACTCGGCAGCATGACCGGCACGCTGGTCGCCGCCATCATTCTCGGCATCGCCGAAACCATCGTGCTGACGCTGTTCGGCGCCTCCTGGGCGCCGGCGATCTCCTTTGCGATGCTGCTCGGCGTTCTCGCGGTGCGGCCGCAGGGCCTGTTCGGCAGGCGATCATGAAGCGTAACGGCATCTTTTTCTGGATCGGAGCGATCGTCTTTCTGGTCGTCATCGCGCTGATGACAGAGCTCATCCGCAACGAATATCCATTCTTTGCCGGCTACGTGATCCTGCAATTCATCGTGCTCGCGGTGGCCTGGAGCATCCTCGGCGGCCATGCCGGTTACGTGAATTTCGGCACCAGCGCGTTTTTCGGCATGGGGGTCTACACCTCCGTGTTCCTGTTCAAGGTATCGGGTGCCCCCCTCGCCGTGCAGATTGCGGCGGCCGCCGCCGTCGGCGCGCTGATGGGCTTTGCGCTCGGCTTGTTGACGCTGCGGATGCAGGGCATCTTCTTTTCGATCGCGACGATCGCGCTGACGATCGTGATCGAGACCTCGATCACGAACTGGCGCTATGTCGGCGGCGCGGCCGGCATTCAGTTACAGCGGCCGCCGGTGACCTGGCCATTCTCGGGCTATGTGCAGATGCTGTTCTTCGTCCAGGCGCTGCTCGTGGTGCTGGCGGTGGCGATCTCGCGCTACATCCAGAACTCATGGATCGGCCGCGGCCTGCAGGCGCTGCGGGACGACGAACTCGCCGCGGAATGCACGGGCGTGCCGACCCTGAAGCTGAAGGTGCTGGCCTGCGTCATTTCAGGCGCGCTGATGTGCGCGGCCGGCGCGCCTGCGGCGATGTACCTGCAATACGCCGACCCTTCGTCGGCGTTCAACCTCAATTATTCCGTCTCGGTGCTCGCGATGTCGCTGATC
>JACDAG010000881.1 GCA_013695565.1 Bradyrhizobium sp. | reverse complement strand
CATCGGCAAAGCCGGTCACCTCGACCGCGAACGGCAATCGCTTGCCGCGCCGGTGCAGATCCTCGACACAGCAAATCGCCGTGATCAGCCCGAGCGGTCCGTCCCATTTGCCGGCGTCGCGCACGGTGTCGTAATGCGAGCCCAGCATCAGGCACGGCAAACCCGGCCGATCGCCTTCATAGCGGCCACAGACATTGCCGATGGCGTCGAGACGCACGGCCATGCCGGCCTCGCGCATCCAGGACAGCAGCAGATCGGCTGAAAGGCGATGCTCGGGGGACAGGAAGATCCGCGCCAGGTGCTCCGGCGTCTCGGAAATGGCCGCGAGCTGATTGATCCGGCCGACGACCTCGTCGCCCAGCGCCGTGCTGCCCGATCCGCTGCCGGCCAATTCAGTCTTGCTCATGCTTTTCCAGTGCAGCGCCGCATCGCTTGGCGCTTGCCGATCGATACAAGTTCAATGCCAGCGGTGGCAACGCAGGTCATCGCTGGCTCCTGACTGGTAGCAGCCTCATTCCGCGTGACCAGCCGACAAAGGGAGAAATCCGCGGGCATTCCAGCTCTCTGCCGGCTCTCCCGAACTTAAGAAATGCTTAACGACATTGCATACAATCAGAAAATGACGCCTAAAAACTAGTCATTTCTGCGTTGCACAAAGTTTGAACGACTCGCAGATTCAAAAATATTACAATATTTTCAAACCATTACAGGGTCATGCTCGTCAGACACGCTCTGGCACGAAGATTGCGACAATCCCTCGCAAGCTCCGCCGGTTCGGCGCGGCTGCGCAATGTGGGGCGGTCCACCCGCCAGAGGGAGCAGGCACATGGAATTTGGCAGGATTTCACGACGGCATCTGTTGCAGGGCGGCGCGGCGCTAACACTCGGCTCCGCTTTCGGCGCGGGCGGCGCACGCGCAGCCGACACCACGATCGGCTTCATCTATGTCGGGTCGCGCGACGACTACGGTTACAACCAGGCCCACGCGCAGGGCGCGGCGGCGCTGAAGAAGATCGCCGGCCTCAAGGTGGTCGAGGAAGAAAAGGTCCCCGAAACCGACGCGGTCGAGAAGACCATCGAGTCCATGATCAATCTCGACGGCGCGTCGCTGCTGTTCCCGACCTCGTTCGGTTACTACAACCCGCACATGATCAAGATGGCGAAGAAGTTTCCAAAACTTCGCTTTGAGCATTGCGGCGGGCTGTGGAGCGACACGGATCCCAAGAATGCCGGCAGCTATTTCGGCTATATCGACGAGGCCCAGTATATTTCCGGGATCGTTGCCGGCTACACCTCCAAGAGCGGCAAGATCGGTTTCGTCGCGGCAAAGCCGATCCCGCAGGTATTGCGCAACATCAACGCCTTTGCGCTTGGTGCCAAGCTCGCGAATCCGAAGACCACCACGCAGGTGATCTTCACCGGCGACTGGTCGATGCCGGTCAAGGAAGCCGAAGCCACCAACAGCCTGATCGACCAGGGCGTCGATGTCCTCACCTGTCACGTCGACGGCCCCAAGACCATGGTCGAGAACGCCGCGCGCCGCGGCGCGATGGTATGCGGATATCACGTCAACCAGTCGCCGCTGGCGCCGAAGGCGTATCTCACCGGTGCAGAGTGGAACTGGGAAGCGCTCTATCCGAAATTCGTCAAGATGATCGCCGCCGGCGAAGCCATTCCGAACTTCTATCGCGGCGGGCTCAAGGAAGGGGTCGTCAAGACCTCTCCTTACGGCGAAGCGGTCTCGGCTGAAGCGCGCAAGCATGCCGACGAGATCAAGGCAAAATTCCTGTCCACCGAGGGCTACAGCATCTTCAAGGGAGGCCTCATGAACAACAAGGGCAAGACGGTGATCGCTGCCGGCACCGATCGCGGGCAGAAGGATCCTGAACTGGAGAAGATGGACTATCTGGTCAAAGGCGTGCTCGGAGCGACTTCGTGACATCAGACGCGGCCGATCCAGCACAGGCGGCCGGAGTTGCTCCGGCCGCCGCCCCCGGATTCTTGGCCGGCCTCCTCCAACGCTACGGCACGACCATCGAATACATTTTGATCCCGGGCGCGGCGCTGGTCGGCGCGCTCGCGACGTTCGGGCTGTTCGTCGCGCTGTTCGGCAAGAACCCGCTCGACCTTTATTTCTACATGTACCAGGGCGCATTCGGCACCTGGTTCTCCTGGCAGAACACGCTGACGCGCGCGGCACCCTTGATCCTGACCGCGTTGTGCACGGCGCTGCCGGCGCAACTCGGCATGGTGATCATCGGCGGCGAAGGCGCGCTGCTCATTGGCGCGCTGTCGGCGACTTCGGTGGCGCTGGTGATGCCATGGGCGCCACCGCTGGTGGTGCAGGCCGCAATGGTCTGCGCCGGCGTGATCGGCGGTGGTCTGTGGATCACGCTGTCGGGCGCGCTCCGGCAATACCGCGGCGTCAACGAGACAATTTCGAGTTTGCTGTTGGTCTATATCGGGCTTGCCGTCCTCAACCATCTGGTCGAGGGTTTGATGCGCGATCCCGCCAGCCTCAACAAGCCATCGACCCGCGAAATCGGCGCGGCCAACATGATCGGCAGCATTCCCGGCACCGACGTGCATTGGGGCCTGGTGTTCGGCCTGGTCGCGGCGCTCGCGTCCTACATCCTGATTTACCACACCGTGTTCGGTTTCTCGGCGCGCGTGGCCGGGGGCAACATCCGCGCGGCCAAAATCGTAGGCCTCGGCGTCAACAAGCTGATCCTGACGATCTGCTTTCTCGCGGGTGGTGCAGCCGGCATCGCCGGCATGATCGAAGTCGCCGCCGTGCAGGGCCGCACCAACGCCAACCTCGCCGCCGGCTATGGCTTTACCGGCATCCTCGTCGCCTTCCTGGCGCGGCACAATCCGCTCGGCATCATTCCCGTCGCGATCCTGCTCGGCGGCATCAGCGCCAGCGGCGGGTTGTTACAGCGCCGGCTTGGGTTACCCGATGCCTCGGTGCTGGTGCTGCAGGGCATCATCTTCGTGTTCGTGCTAGCGAGCGATGCGCTGTACGGCCGGATCAGTTTCCTGAAAGGAAAATCCTGATATGGCGGATGGATCGATCGGACTCTGGACCGTGCCCTTGGCCGTATTCGGCGGCGCCATTCGCGTCTCGACGCCGTTTTTGTTTGTCAGTCTCGGCGAGTGCATCACCGAACGTTCCGGCCGCATCAATCTCGGCCTCGAAGGCACGCTGGTGATGGGCGCGATGAGCGCCTATGGCATTTCCTATCTCTCGGGCTCGCCCTGGCTCGGCGTGATTGCCGCCGGGATCACCGGCGCGCTGCTCGGCGCACTGCACGCCGGCATCTGTTCGCTGCCGCGGGTCAACGACATCGCGGTCGGCATCGCGCTGATGCTGTTCGGGACAGGTCTTGCATTTTATCTCGGCAAGCCGCTGATCGAACCGACCGCCGCGCGATTGCCCGCGATCGATTTCGGCTGGTGGAGCGACGTGCCGCAGGTCCGCGCGGCTTTACGAATTAACGTGCTGTTCCTGATCGGCATTGCGCTGGCGCCGGTATTGTACTGGGCATTCCGCACCACGCGCTGGGGCCTTCTTATTCGCACCGCCGGCGAAAGCTCCGATGCGGCGCGGGCGATGGGCTATTCCGTGCTGGCGATCCGGCTGCGCGCCACCATGATTGGCGGCTTCCTGTCGGGGATCGGCGGCTCGTTCCTGTCGCTGTTCTATCCCGGCAGCTGGAACGAAGGCCTCTCCTCCGGCCAGGGTATCACGGCGGTGGCGCTGGTGATCTTCGCGCGCTGGGACCCGATGCTGTGCCTGTGGGCGTCGCTGGCGTTCGGCGGTGCCGCGGCGCTCGGACCGGCGCTGCAATCGGTCGGCGTCACCTCCGGCTATCATCTGTTCAACGCCGCGCCCTACATCCTGACGCTGGCGATCATGATCATCACCTGTTCGCCGAAGCGCACGCTGACCGGCGCGCCGGCCGAATTGTCCATTACCCGATAGACGCAGGGCTGTCCCGGGAAAGGGGTCATGTGATTCAAATGACTCACTTTTGTCTTTTTGAGTCTCGACACTCGATAAATACAAGAAGCTACTGTGCCCCAAGTGTTTGTTGCGACTCGCGAATTT
>JACDAG010000878.1 GCA_013695565.1 Bradyrhizobium sp. | reverse complement strand
ATCCGGATCTTGCTGATGTGCTCATCAGCGAATTCCTTGGCCAGAATGCCGGCGACGTCGACATGATCCCGGGCGGGATCGCCGATATATTGCTCGCGCATCATGTAGGCGATGCGCGCGGCTTCGGCCTCGAGATGGAAGCGCTCGACGCTGAGTGCCGGATATTTCGTCAGATCAAAGCGCGACAGGATGTTGAGCATGACCAGCATGGTGATGCCCGGGCCGTTCGGCGGACACTGCCAGACGTCATGGTCCTTGTAGATGGTGCCGATCGGCGACGTCGTCTCGGTGCCGTGGGCGGCGAAATCTTCCAGCGTATGCAGACCGCCGATGCCGCGCAGCGTCTCGACCATGTCGGCGGCGATCTCGCCGGTATAGAACGCATCACGGCCGCCCTTGGCGATCGCGCGCAGCGTCTTGCCCAACTCAGGCTGATGGACCACATCGCCGGCGATCGGCGGCTTGCCGTGCGGCAGCAGATAGCGCGCGCTGTTGGTGCCGTGCTTGAGCTTCTCGAAACCGTTCTTCCAGTCGAAGGCGATGCGCGGGGCGACGAGATAGCCCTCCTCCGCGGCCTTGATCGCGGGCTGCAGCAGGGTGTCGAGACCCATCTTGCCGTGATCGCGCAGGATCGTATCCCAGGCATCGATGGCGCCGGGAATGCTGACCGCGTGCGCCGAGGTCAGCGGCACCGAGTTGATCTTGCGCTCCAGATACCATTCGGCGTTTGCCGCCATCGGTGCCCGGCCGGAGCCGTTATAGGCGACGATCTTGCCTTCGCCCCTGGGCTGGATCAGCGCAAAACAATCGCCGCCGATGCCGGTCGATTGCGGCTCGATGACCCCGAGCAGTGCGCAGGCCGCAACGGCGGCATCCGCGGCGGTGCCGCCCGCGCGCATCACGTCGACCGCCACCAGTGCGGCGGCAGGATGCGAGGTCGCCACCATCGCGTTCTGGGCATGGACCGTCGAGCGGCCGGCGAAATGGAAATTCCTCATCAGGAAGGCTTTCTTCTGGCGTTTTTCGGCATCCCACCGGCATCGGGCGCGGGGTTTCCGAGGGTTCTTGGCACATTCATCCCGGGCAGGGCAATGGCTGGTATGCCAGAGATCTCGCCATCTCCCGTCGTCCCCGCGGGGACCCATACCGCGTGATCTGTCAATAAGGCAGCGTGCGAGATGTCCTTTTCTCAACGACAGAATCCGGTGGCTATGGGTCCTGCGATGCGCAATTGCGCATCTGAGCGTTCGCAGGGACGACAAAGACAGTTTCCTCACCCCTGCCCGCCTGATAAACGGTCGTCATGCCGCTCAAGGTCGCCGCCTTCTATCAGTTCGCCGCGCTGCCGGATTTCCGGGAGCTGCGCGAGCCACTGCGCGCGGTCTGCGCGGGCCTGCACCTGAAGGGCAGCGTGCTGCTGGCGCATGAAGGCATCAACGGCACCATCGCCGGGGGCGCCGGGGCGATCGACGCGCTGGTCGAGGAACTGCAATACGGCGCCTTGTTCGGCGGCCGGCTCGATAGTCTCGAAGTCAAATTCTCGCACGCCGCCACGATGCCGTTCGCGCGGCTGAAGATCCGGCTGAAAAAGGAAATCGTGACACTGGGTGATGCGGCGGTCGATCCGACCCGGCAGGTCGGCACCTATGTGGAGCCGGCCGACTGGAACGCGCTGATATCAGCACCGGATACGCTGTTGATCGATACCCGTAACGCCTTCGAGGTCGCGATAGGCACGTTCGACGGCGCGGTCGATCCCGGCATCAGGAGTTTTGGACAGTTCAAGGAGTTTGCCGCGCGGCATCTCGATCCCGCCAAGCATCAGAAGATCGCGATGTTCTGCACCGGCGGCATCCGCTGCGAAAAGGCCAGCGCCTATTTGCTGGCGCATGGTTTCACGCAAGTCTATCACCTCAAGGGCGGCATCCTCCGCTACCTGGAAGGGGTGCAGAAAGAACAAAGCCGCTGGCGCGGCGAATGCTTCGTGTTCGACGAACGCGTCGCACTCGGCCACGGCCTACAGGAACGGCACTTGCAGGAAAGGTACTCGCAGGAACGGTACTTGCAGGAACCGCAGACGAATGGTGACTCGCATGAGTGACGCCAACGCGCTCAACGAGCGCATCGACGCGCTGGAAATGCGGCTGACGTTTCAAGATGAAACCATCGAGACGCTAAACCAGACCATGACCGAACAATGGAAGCAGATCGACGCGCTGACCCGCCAGCTTGCGGAGCTGAAAGACCGCCTGCAGGACGCCGAGAGCAATGCCGGCAGCGCCATCAACGAGCGGCCGCCGCATTATTGAGCGCAATCGGGATAGGGGGGAGTCTCGCGACTCCACCCCTCCCACACCACCGTACATACGGGTCCGTATACGGCGGTTCGCCGGATTAAGCACAGACGGTTTGTTTTGCGTCCGTGCCAGAGGCTCAGATAGTGGACGTCTGCATGCTGGCTTCGGACCCTTCGAGCAGCGCCGTCCGGGTTTCACCCTTTCCCGCCGCTCCGAAGGCCAGTGACCTGGATTTTCTACCGCATGGCCAGCTCGAGATTTCCACCTCCAAGCGTCTTTCCAGCGTTCAGGCCTTCAGCGAAACTCGTTCCGCCTACTACGCCGTCAGCTGACTTCTCCGCCGCGATCACAAGCCTTACGACCCGCTCAGTCCGGTGTCCCGGACACGACGGAGATCTCCCGAGGTAAGATCGACCGCCTTCCCTGCACGCCCGCCGGATTTACCACCCCAGTCTTTGATGACCATGGACTTTGCGATCATTGGCCCGCTCGTCCGGCTGGGTAGGCCTCGTTATCCGGTTTTTGTCCATCGGGCCGCAGGTTTGCTCCACGCTTCCTTCAGACCCCACCTCGCGATGACGCCCTTGCGCTTCGCTAACCCTTCGCCGCCATCAGGCTGGGTAAAGGACTTCCACCTCCAAGCTGTCGATCATGCTCGGCACACCAAAC
>JACDAG010000858.1 GCA_013695565.1 Bradyrhizobium sp. | reverse complement strand
GCCGCATCTACATGACCTTCGCGGAAGACCTCGCCGAGCGCTATCCGGACTCCGCAAAACTGTTCCGCGAGATGGCCGAGGAGGAGCACGGCCATCGCCACCGGCTGCTCGAACTGTACCAGCAGCGCTTCGGCGCGCATCTGCCGCCGATCCGCCGCGAGGACGTCAGGGGATTCCTGAAACGGCGGCCGATCTGGCTGACGAAGAACCTGCCGCTCGACACCATCCGTAAAGAGGTCGAGGTGATGGAACTGCAGGCCGAGCAGTTCTACATCAAGGCCGCCGAACAAGCCGAAGATGTCGGCGTGCGCCGGCTGCTCGGCGATCTCGCCGAGGAGGAGAAGGGCCACGAGAAGCTCGCGGCCAAGCTGACCGACCAGATCCTCAGCCCCGACGTGCGCGCGGAGGAAGACAAGACACGGCGGCGCGCCTTCGTGCTGCAATATGTCCAGCCGGGCCTCGCCGGATTGATGGACGGTTCGGTCTCGACGCTCGCGCCGTTGTTCGCCGCCGCCTTTGCGACGCATCAGAACTCGCAGACGTTTCTGGTGGGACTGGCCGCCTCGATCGGCGCCGGCATCAGCATGGGCTTTGCCGAGGCGCTGTCCGACGACGGCTCGCTGACCGGGCGTGGGTCGCCCTGGCTGCGCGGCGCGGCCAGCGGCATCATGACCGCGCTCGGCGGCCTCGGCCACACCATGCCCTATCTGGTGCCGGATTCATGGGCCAACGCATTCTGGATCGCGACCGCGATTGCGGGTGTCGTCGTGTTCTTCGAACTATGGGCGATCGCCTTTATCCGCTCGAAATACATGGACACGCCGTTCCTGCAGGCCGCGTTCCAGATCGTGCTCGGCGGCGCGATCGTGCTTGGTGTCGGGATTCTGATCGGCGCGTCGTAAACTCTTTGTCTTGACACGTTTTCTTTACGCGAACCGGTGCCCACTTCGCTTGAAAACGCTATGGCTTCAACTGCCGTTGAGGCTGGCGATCTCCGGAAAGAACATATCTTTCCACGAAACCGGCTCGTTCTTGGTGGTGCCGACCTTGCGCATGAATTTGGCGAACTTCATCGTGGCGGCCGGCTTCATGGTCCATTCGACATTGGGACCGGTGACCACCTTCGTCACCATCTCGAGCGGCAGTTTGGAGCCGGAATCGTTGATCCAGCTTTGCGCCGTGCCTTTCGGGTCAGCAGCGATGGTGACGGTGGCTTCCTTCACCGCGTCGAGGAAGGCTCCATAAAGTTCAGGATTGTCCTTGCGGAACCGCGCCGAGGTCCACGCCACCGTGAACGTGTGCGGTCCCATCACATCGAACGACGTCAGCACGGTGCGAATGTTCTTCTGCTCCAGCTGCTGGAACTGGAACGGCGGCACGCTGAAGACCGAGGAGACGCCACCGGCGCCGCTCAGCAACGCGATGGTCGCATCCGGCGGCGACATCGATACCGTGAGCGGATCGAGCTTGCCATAGTTCGCTTCGCCGAAGGCTTCCGCCGCCGCCATCTGCAGCAGCACCGCCTGCACCGAAACCTTGATCGAGGGCACCGCGATGCGATCACGCCCGGTGAAATCCTTGATCGATTTGATATCGGGATTGGCGGTGTTCAACAGAAACGGCTGCGAGCTCAGCGCGCAAATGCCCTTGACCTCGAACGAGGTTCCTTTGGTCTTGTCCCACAACGTGATCAGGCCCGGCACCCCGCCGCTGACGATGTCGGTGGAGTTCGACAGCAGAGCCTCATTCATCGCCGACGGCCCGTTGGAGCGCTGCCAGGATACCTTGAAATCCTTCAGGCCGCGTTGCGTCGCGTATTTCTCGATCAGCCTGTCGCGCTTCATGACGTTGAATTGCAGGTAGCCCATCGAGAACTGTTCGGCCAACCTGATTTCCGCCGCACCGGCCAACGTCGTCGCGCCGACAATGGCAAATGCGATCGCAGCACCGACACCCCAAGTCGCCCTCATGACCGTCTCCCCTTGGTTTCATTTTTTGTTGATCGGGAGATTAACGCGCGAAAGGCGTGCGCGCCAATAGCTTGCCCGCATGGCCGCCCCGCCGCTGTGCAGCTATTGCTCTTGCGGCACCGGTCCAAACTGAGCATCATCCGCGCCTCATCAGAGCAGACCGGGAGCGAGCCTTGGCCAAGTCGCAATGGAGTTTTAAGACCGCCGTTGAACTCTCCGCAGCATTGGCGGCGAAAAAAGTTTCCGCCGTCGAACTGGCGCAGGACGCGATCGGCCGCATCGAGCGGCACGACGCCAAGATCAACGCGATCTGCGTCCGCGATTTCGAGCGTGGCCTGCAAGCCGCCCGCACCGCCGACGCAGAACTGGCGCGCGGCGTGCGCAAGCCGCTGCTCGGCATCCCAGTCACGATCAAGGAATCCTATAATATCGCGGGGCTGCCGACGACCTGGGGCATTCCGGCGCAGAAGGATTTCAAGGCGACCGAAGACGCACTGCCGATTTCCCGCGTCAAGGACGCCGGTGGCGTGATCCTCGGCAAGACCAACGTGCCGCTCGGGCTCGGCGACTGGCAGAGCTACAACGAGATCTACGGCACCACCAACAATCCGTTCGATCTCGGCCGCACGCCGGGCGGCTCCTCCGGCGGTTCGTCGGCGGCGCTGGCGGCCGGCTTTGGGGCGCTGTCGCTTGGCTCCGACATCGGCGGCTCGCTTCGGGTGCCGGCGTTTCATTGCGGCGTCTATGCGCATAAGCCGACCTTCGATCTCGTGGCCATGCGCGGCCACACGCCGCCGCCGCTGCCGCCGCTGCCGTCCAATCGCGATCTTTCCGTGATCGGACCGATGGCGCGCGGCGCGGCCGATCTCTCGCTGCTGCTCGATGCGATCGCAGGCCCCGATCCGCTCGATGCGGGAAAAGGCTACAAGCTCGAGCTGCCGGCTTCACGCCATACCGAACTAAAGAACTTTCGCGTGCTGCTGATCGACACCGATCCTGTCATGCCGACCGACCAGGCCGTGCGCGGAACGCTGGAAAGCCTGGCGGCACATCTGGCCAAGGCCGGCGTCAAGGTCGAGCGCCAAAGCCGGCTGTTGCCCGATTTCGCTGCCTCATCCCGGCTCTATATGCGGATGTTGATGTCGTTCCTCGCGGCGTCCTTCTCGCCCGAAACCTATGCCGGCGCGCAGGCCGCCGCGGCGTCACTGCCGTCCGACGACATGAGCCTCACTGCCGAGCGGCTGCGCGGCATCGCGCTCAGCCATCGCGACTGGCTGATGGCCGATGGCGGTCGCACGCGTCTGCGGGCGCAATGGCGCGAGCTGTTCAGGACGTTTGACGTCGTAATTTGCCCGATCATGCCGACGCCGGCCTATCCGCACGATCATTTACCCGATCAGGAGAAGCGGCGCATCAAGATTGACGGCAAGGATTACGTCTATTCCGATCAGCTCGCCTGGCCCGGCATCGCCACCCTGCCCGGCCTGCCCTCCACGGCCATCCCGACCGGCTTCGCGCCGGACGGATTGCCGGTCGGCGTGCAGATCGTCGGTCCCTGGCTCGAAGACCGCACGCCGCTGAAACTCGCCGAACTGATCGAACGCGAATTTGGCGGATTCAAACCGCCGCCGATGTTTGATGATTGAGAGCGGAAACTTACCTCGGATGTAATTGCCTGTGGGACGTTTAGCAGGCACCGTCATTGCGAGCAAAGCGAAGCAATCCAAAGTCGTGGGCGGGACTCTGGATTGCTTCGTCGCTTCGCTCCCTTGCGCAAACGCTTCGCGTTTGTCGCAGGCAATGACGGAGGAAGGACGAGAAATACCATGAGCAACGACATTGAACAACTCACCGTACTCAACCGCGACTATGTCGCCTCGGTGCAGAATTGCGACGTCAAGCGCTTCGACGAGATTCTGGCGCAGGATTTTTACTGCTCCAATCCCGACAAGTCGCTGGTGGATCGCGCGGCGTTTCTCAAGCAGACCGCCGTGCCGGTGACGGTCAAAAATCTGCGGGCGGAGGACGTCAAAATCCGCGTGCTCGGCGATTTCGCGATCATCCACGCGGCGACGCGCTATACGACGGCGGACGGCCAGGAAGCGCGTGGCCGGTACACCGACTGCTGGGCGAAGCAGGGTGGGAAATGGCTGGCGGTGTCAGCGCATGTTTCGCGATAAATACCGCCGTCGTCCCGGCCTTGAGCCGGGACCCATAACCACCTGCGGCAATTGTTCTTGCACGCTGGTCGTTATCTTCCTTGCTTAGCCACGTCGGCCGCGGCGTATGGGTCCCCCCATGCGCAATTGCGCATCTGAGCTCAAGGCCGGGACGACACACCTCACGCATCGAACATGATGACGCTGCGCACGGTCTTGCCGGCCTTCATCGCCGCAAAGCCGTCGTTGATCTCGGACAGCGTCAGCTTGGCCGAAATCCAGTCTTCCAGATGCAGCTTGCCGCGCATGTAGAATTCGACCAGGCGGGGCATGTCGACCCGGAAATGGTTGGAGCCCATCGAGGAGCCCTGGATCCGGCGTTCCCGCAGAAAATCGAAGCCGTGCAGTTCGATCTTCTGGCCGAACGGGATCATGCCGACGATGGTCGCGGTGCCGCCCGCGGCCAGCATCGCAAACGACTGCTCGGCGGTTTCCTTGCGGCCCAGCACTTCGAACGAATGGTTCACGCCGCCCTTGGTAAGTTCGCGCACCTGCTGCACGACGTCGCCATTGCGGGGATCGACGATGTCGGTCGCGCCGAGCTTGGTGGCCAATTGCAGCTTGGCCGGATTGGTATCGATCGCGATGATGCGGCCGGCGCCCGCGATCGCCGCACCATTGATCGCGGCCATGCCGACGCCGCCACAGCCGATCACCGCAACGGTCTCACCGGCGGTGACCTTGGCGGTGTTCACAACAGCGCCATAGCCGGTGATGACGCCGCAGCCGATCAGCGCGGCCAGTTCGAGCGGCATGTCTTTGCGAATTTTGACGATGGCATTCTCATGCACGAGCATCTGCTCGGCGAAAGAGGACAGATTGAGGAACTGATTGAGCTTCTCCGAGCGTGCCCAGGACAGTCGGTTGGACGCGCCCGGCAGCATCTTCACGGTGGTATCGGTGCAGAGCACGGTGCGGCCGGTGGTGCAATTGTCGCAGGTGCCGCAAAACACCGACAAACACGTCACGACGTGATCGCCGGGCTGCACATAGGTGACGTCGGAGCCGACTTTCTCGACCACGCCGGCCGATTCATGGCCGAGTACCGCGGGCAGCGGATGCGGATAGAGCCCTTCCATGAAGTGCAGGTCGGAATGACAGAGGCCGGCGACGCGCGTGCGGATCAGGACTTCGCGCGGGCCGGGATTCGGGACGCTGACATCCTCGATCACGAGCGGCTGGTTGACTTCATGCAGGACGGCGGCCTTCATCTTGGACTCCCTTGATTGTTATTTTTGAACTCAGGCGTGAACCGTAGCCTACGCTGCGGTGAGCAATTCGCCAACCTCGGCCATCCCAACCGCGCGTTCGCCGAGCAGATGCTCCGTGATCGCGCGCTGGGTGGCATTTTCCGCCAGCTGGAACGGATCCGATGCCGCGACCCGGTGATCAATCACCATGCGCGACAGCAGCAGCCGCTTGGCGTCGCCGCGCATCTCGTGGATGCGTCCACCTTCCCATGCCAGCGCCACCGCGCTTGCGACATGATAAAGCAAACTGGTGGCGCGCCGCGCATCGCCCTCATTGTCGGACTTGCTGGCGACCTCGCGCGCGAAACCGATCGCACGGTCGGTCAGATCGCGCAGGCGGTTGCGCCAGGCCTGCGGCACATTGGCGCTGTCATCGAGCCGGGCGTGCAGATCGGCAGCGAGTGCCGCATCCGCCCCATGCCGGCCGACGGCGCGTTTCAGCGCGTCGATCGCAACGATGTTGCCGGTGCCTTCCCAGATCGATCCGAGATGCGCGTCGCGCAGCAATCGCGCGGTGGCGAATTCCTCGATGTAACCGATGCCGCCGCGCATCTCCAACGCATCGCCGCAGACCTTGCGGGCGTCGCGGGTGGCGCGGAATTTCAAGGTCGGGGTGAGAATGCGCAGCAAAGCTGCAGCATCCTGGCTGCCGGCCTCGGCGCGGTCGAGCGCGTCAGCGGTGAGGAAGCTCATCGACAGCGCCTGCTCGGTCGGCAGCATGATCTTCATCAACTGCCGCCGCGCCAGCGGCAGGTCGATGATGCGCTGGCCGAACACCACGCGATTTCGCGCCACCGTCATCGCGTCATGACAGGCGCGGCGCATCAGCGCGGTGGATTTGACGCCGTTGGACAGCCTCGACGAATTGACCATCTCGGCCATCTGCACGAAACCGCGATCGAGCCGTCCGACGGCGTAGGCAATCGCGCCTTCCAGCTTGATCTCCCCCGATGCCATCGAACGGGTGCCGAGCTTGTCCTTCAGGCGTACGATCCGGTAGTGATTTTGCGAACCGTCCTCGAGCCGCCGCGGCATCAGGAACAGACCGACACCGCGCGTGCCGGGGCCTGCGCCTTCCGGGCGCGCCAGCAGCATCACCACTTCGGCATCCGCATTGGAGCAGAACCATTTCTCGCCATGCAGCCGCCAGTAGTCGCCTTCCTGCACTGCCGTCGTGGTCAGCGTGCCGACGTCGGAACCGCCTTCCTTCTCGGTCATGAACTGACCGCCCTGGGTCAGCTTGCTCATGTCGGTCTGGGTCAGGCCGTCGAGATATCGCGCCTTCAGCGCCTCGCTGCCGAAATTGTTCAATAGCTTGGCGCAACCGTCGGTGACGTTGATCGGGCAGCCCATGCCGAACTCGGCCTGGTTGAACAAAAACGTAAAGGCGTGCTTGGCGACGACAGGGTATTTGTCCGGCCAGCCCATGATGCCCTTGCGGATCGACAGCGCGTGAATGCCGAACTCGCCGAACGCGGCCTTCTCCAGTTCGCGATAGGCCGGATGATATTCGATGTACTGGGAATCGCGGCCAAAACGGTCGCGCTGGTGCAGCACCGGCGTGTGGCGGTCGGCGAGACGCGCGCATTCGTCGAGGTAACCGCCGGCGAGTTCGCCGAGCCGGTCGAGATGCGGTTCGATGTGGCGAAACAGCGGCTCAGGGAGATGCAGCCGCAGCAAATCCGTCAGCGCCGGATCGGCCCGGTAGAAATTCATCCCCGAGGTATCCGGCGCGAGCAACCCCGGCCTGTCGGCCGAAGACGTGCTGCGATCATGCGTGAGAGGCTGCTGCATATTTATCTCTTGTTCGTTCCGCCCGATCTTGATCATCTACCGATAACGCAGGCGATCAAGCCGTCAACAAGCATAATTGGAGGAGCACCCCATGGCGGACGGATATCGCATCATCGGCGCCGAGATGTCGCCCTACTCGGTGAAAGTACGCGCCTATTTCCGCTACAAGGCCATTCCGCACCAATGGATTTTGCGCAATGCGGCAAGCCAGGCGGAATTCGAAAAGCACGCGAAAATACCGGTCATCCCGCTGGTGATTTCGCCTGACGGAACTGGCATCCAAGATTCCACCCCGATCATCGACCAGGTCGAAAAGCTCCACCCGGAGCCGTCGATCCATCCCACCGACACGGTGGCGCGATTCATTTCCGTGCTGATCGAGGAATTCGGCGACGAGTGGGGCAACAAATGGATGTTCCATTACCGCTGGGCACGGGATGTCGACCAGATCTCCTCGGCCGGCCGCATCGCGCGGATGCGCGCACCCCACGCCAGCGAAGAACAGCACGACGCGTTCGCGGCGCAGGTTGCCGCGCGCATGGTGGACCGGGTCTGGTTCGTCGGGTCTAACGCCACGACGGCGCCGCAGATCGAGGCCGGCCTGCAGGAGATGCTCGGTCTGCTCGACGCCCATCTCGTCACGCGGCCCTATCTGTTCGGCGCGCGTCCTGCCTATGGCGATTTCGGCCTGTGGGGGCAGTTCTATGAGATGTGGACCGATCCGACCGTCGGCGCCCTGATCGGCGGCGGGGCGCCCAATGTGCTGGACTGGATACACCGCATGCTGTGGCCGAAGGCCGAAGGCGCGTTCGAATCCTGGGCATCGCTGGCGCCGACCCTGATGCCGATCCTCACCAAGCAGGTCGGACGGCAGTTCTGGCCATGGACGCTTGCCAATGAGACGGCGCTCCGGGACGGCCAGCAAGAATTCAGCGTTACGCTCGGCGACAAGGTCTGGACCCAGAGGCCGCAGAAATATCACGCCCGTTCGCTCGGCATGCTGCGCGCCAAATATGCCGAGATCGCCGACAAGCGGGATCTCGACCTGGTTCTGGCGGCGACGGGTTGTCTCGCGGGATTGCGCGCCTAGATACTTGGTTCTGATTAAATCACGCATCCGAGGAGCGCGCCCATGCAGACGCCAGCCTACAAGACCGCCCTGATCGTCGGCGCCGGCGAGGGATTGAGCGCATCGCTGGCGCGGCTGTTCGCCCGCGAAAAAATCCGCGTCGCACTGGCCGCCCGCAAAATCGAAAAACTCGGCGCGCTCTGCACCGAGACCGGCGCCCGCGCCTATGCCTGCGACGCCACCAACGCCGACGACGTCGAGCGGCTGTTCGGCCAGGTCGAACGTGAAATCGCAACACCCGATGTCGTCGTTTACAATGCCAGCGGACGGGCACGTGGTCCCTTCACCGACCTGGTGCCGGCCGACGTCGCCAATGCGATCGCGGTCAGCGCGTTCGGCGGCTTCCTGGTGGCGCAGCAGGCCGTGACACGCATGCTGCCCAACAAGCACGGCGCGATCCTGTTCACCGGCGCCTCCGCCAGCGTCAAGGGCTATCCGCAATTGGCGCCGTTCGCGATGGGAAAATTTGCGCTGCGCGGGCTGGCCCAGAGCATGGCGCGCGAATTGTCGCCGCAGGGCATTCACGTCGCCCATTTCGTCATCGACGGCGGCATCCGCAGCGCCGCGCGCACCGAACCCGCCGACCGGCCGGATTCGATGCTCGATCCCGACGCCATTGCACTGAGCTACTGGAACGTGCTGCAACAACCGCGCAGCGCATGGACCTGGGAACTGGAATTGCGGCCGTGGGTCGAGAAGTTTTAGTCCTCGTCATTGCGAGGAGCGAAGCGACGAAGCAATCCAGACTTCCTTTGTAGCACTGGATTGCTTCGCTGCGCTCGCAATGACGGATAAAAACAACAATTGGGGGAATAATGACCGAAATCACCATCGACACCGGCACCAATGAATTGCTGTGCGTGATCCGCGACCGCGTCGCCATCATCACGCTGAACCGCCCCGAGGCCCGCAACGCCATGTCGGATGATCTGACGCCGGCGCTGCGCAACATGATCAAGACCTGCGGCGAGAATCCGGAAGTCGGCGCGCTCCTGATCACCGGCGCCGGTACGGCGTTCTGCGCCGGCGGCAACGTCAAGGGCATGGGTGCCAATCGCGACAAGAAGAAGCTCGAAATGTCGCATGACGAACGGGTCGCCGATTTGCAGGAACGGCAACGGCTCCTGACCGGCGCATTGGTCTCGGTGCGCAAGCCGACCATTGCCGCCCTCCCCGGCCCCGCGGTCGGCGCCGGGCTTGCGCTTGCGATGGCCTGCGATATCCGCATCGCCGCGCAGTCGGCATTTCTTTCCACCGGCTATCTCAAGGTGGGCCTGAGCGGCGACTATGGCATCGCCTGGCTGCTGACGCGCCTCGTCGGCACTTCGCGGGCGCGCGAATTGATGTTCACCTGCGAGCGGGTCGATGCAAACAGGTGCGAGACGATCGGCCTCGTCAACCGCGTGGTACCCGACGACAAGCTTCAGGCCGAAGCTTTCGCGCTCGCCAAATCGATCGCCGAGGGTCCGACGATCGCGATCCGCTATATGAAAGACAATCTCGACGAAGCCTTGATGTTCGATTTTGCCACCGCCCGCGACCATGAGGCCGAGCGCATGATCCGCACCCAGGTGACCGCGGATCACAAGGAGGCCGTGGCGGCCTTCATCGAGAAGCGCAAGCCGGTGTTCAAGGGCGGCTAGTACCCAATATCGAAGACAAGTGAGTCAGACGCGACGTAATATTGCGAGTCTTCAGAGTCGGTTAGCATGATACGTCTTTTCACGAACCCTAGATTCCGGGTACTAGAAATACGTATGTGATCTCCTGCAGAAAGACAGCCCGGTTCTGGTGCGGCCAGAACCGGGCCAGTCATGCTCAGCTCGCGAGAGGAGCCGTCGCGAGATGGCGGGAGGCGCTGGCGAGCTTCCAACTCGCGCAGGGGATATCGCGCGGCGCGGCATCGATGTGCTTTTCGAAACGCACCAGCTTCCAGTCGCCGGGGCTCGGCATGAAGGCGTAGCCGGATTTGCGGGCGAGGCCGATCATGGCGTCATTGGAGCGCAGCGTGTCACCGAACAGCCGGTCGGCGCCAAATGAGGCCGCGCGGCATTCGAGATTTTTCAACAGCGCCTTGCCGATGCCATGGCCCTGCCAGCGATCGTCGATCGACAGCCCGAATTCGATGCTGCCGTCGTCGAACGCGTAGCGGGCTTCACCGACGATGATCTCGTGGCCGTCGACCAGCATGGTCGCGATCACGCTGAAGCGATCGGCCTCACCGATATGGATGAAATCCTGGAGCACGGACGGCGGCAGTTCTCGGGTGGCGCCGAGAAAACGGTTGTAGCGGAAGCGGGTCGTCAGCGAGCGAAAGTAATTCTGTAGCGCCTCGGCATCGCGCGGTTCGACAAAGCGCACGGTCAAGCCCGCGCCGCTGCGCGCGCGCAGCAGGTCGGAATATTGCCTGAGATCGTCGAAACGCATCGTCGTCATCGCACGCTCCCATCGCTCCGGAAAAACGGCCGGCGTCCCCCTGATGAGGCGACGCCGGCCTGGCTGCTTATCAAGCCCGCCAGAATGGTTTTGAGGCTTCGTAGATGGCATCGCCGTTGGAAACGCCGATGTCGTGGAGTTCCCGGTCCGACCACTGGGCCAGTTCGCGGCGATGGGCGGAACGCTGCCGCCAGACATGGAAGGTCTCGGCCACTTGGCTCAAAAGGCTCTGTCCATGATGATTTATCATCGATTCATGCGTGAAAGTAGACATTTGAAGCTCCTATCTCTAATCTGTTGAAGCTAATATCTGCGCTCCCAAGGCCTTCTACAAACGACACTTTGTACCGCTTCGCATGATAAAAACTCATATATTGGAGGATATTTGGAGATGACCGCGAGGCTGCCGTCGCTGAATGGATTGCGCGCCTTCGAGGCGGCCGCCCGGCATCTGAGCTTCACGCAGGCGGCGGCCGAATTGAACGTCACGCAGACCGCAATCAGCCATCAGATCAAACGGCTGGAGGAAGAGCTCGGCGTCCGCCTTTTCGTGCGCCAGAACCGCGCGCTGACGCTGACGCCGCAGGCGGTGGATTACCTCCCCGGCATCCGCGCCGCCTTCAACGATTTGCGGCTCGCCACCGACCGCCTGCTGCGCCGGGATGACGACCACGTGCTGACGGTCTCGACGCTGGCCTCGCTCGCGGCCAAATGGCTGCTGCCGCGGCTGACCGCGTTCCAGGAAGCGCATCCGGGCATCGATGTGCGCATCACCACCTCGACCAATCTGGTCGACTTCCAGCGCGACAATGTCGACGCCGCGATCCGCTATGGCCGCGGCCAATGGGCGGGATTGCGCGCCGACTGGCTGATGGCGGATGAACTTTTCCCGGTGTGCAGCCCGGCGCTGCTGAAGGGAAACAAGCCGCTGAAATGCCCCGAAGACCTCCGGGATCACGTGCTGCTGCACACCAGCAACGCCAACAGCGACGACTGGCGGCTGTGGCTGACAGCGGCCGGCCTGCCAGCGGATGTTGCCAAACAGCCGGGTCTCACCTTCGATCTCATCTTCATGACGGTGCAGGCCGCGATCGACGGTCTCGGCGTCGCGATGGGCCGCACCGCCTATGTGCAGGAGGACATCGCCAAGGGCCGCCTCGTCGTTCCCTTCAAGATCACGCTGCCGACCGATGCCGGTTTTTACCTGGTCTCGCCGGCGGGAAGAACGGACCAGCCAAAACTGTCGGCGTTCCGGCAATGGCTGATCGCATCGGTGCAGAGCAAACCATAACAGGTATTCCGTAACGCGAGATACATCCGACATCGTCGCATGACTGCTTCCGCGCCGATTTGATTTCCATGCAAACAACGATAACAAGAGCGCATGGTGGACTTGAAACGCAGGTTTGATGTTCTGGTGATCGGCGGCGGCAATGCCGCCTTGTGTGCCGCGATCAGCGCGCGCCGGGCCGGCGCCTCGGTGCTGGTGCTGGAAGGCGCGCCGAAATTTTATCGCGGCGGCAACACCCGCCATACCCGCAACATGCGCTGCGCCCACGATGCGGCGACCGACATTCTCACCGGGCCCTACACCGAAGAGGAGTTCTGGGACGATCTGCTGCGCCTGACCGGCGGACAGACCGACGAGGAACTCGCCAGATTCATGATCCGGGAATCCAAAGACATCCTGAACTGGATCGTCGAACAGGGCGTGCGCTGGCAGCCCTCGCTCGGCGGCACGCTCAGCCTCGGCCGCACCAATTCGTTCTTTCTCGGCGGCGGCAGGGCAATGCTGAACGCGCTGTATCTCACCGCCGAACAGCTCGGCGTCCAGGTCATCTACGACGCCGAAGTCACCGACCTCAACATCGAGGACGGCATGTTTCTTTCCGCGAGCCTGAAACAGCCGATCGATGGGGTTGCGGAAATCCGCGCCTCGACGCTGGTCGCCGCCGCCGGCGGTTTCGAGGCCAATATCGAATGGCTGAAGGAGTATTGGGGCGACGCGGCCGACAATTTCCTGATCCGCGGCACGCCCTATAATCGCGGCACGATCCTGAAAATGCTGTTGGCCAAGGGCGTGCAGGACATCGGCGATCCCACGCAATGCCACGCGGTCGCGATCGACGCGCGCGCACCGAAATTCGACGGCGGCATCATCACCCGGCACGACTCGGTCGTGTTCGGCATCGTCGTCAACAAGCACGCGCAACGCTTCTACGACGAGGGTGAAGACATCTGGCCCAAGCGCTACGCGATCTGGGGCCGGCTGGTGGCCGCCCAGCCCGACCAGATCGCTTACATCATTTTCGATTCGGCTGTCGTTACGAGCTTCATGCCGACGCTGTTCCCGCCGATCGCAGCGCCGACCATCGCCGAACTCGCCACCAAGCTCGAACTCGATCCGGTGGCACTGGAAAAAACCGTCACCGATTTCAACGCCGCGGTGCAGCCCGGCACCTTCGATCACACGATCCTGGATGATTGCCGTACCGAAGGCATCACGCCGCAGAAGACGCATTGGGCGCGCAAGATCGAGGCCGCGCCCTATCTTGCCTATCCGGTACGGCCCGGCATTACCTTTACCT
>JACDAG010000856.1 GCA_013695565.1 Bradyrhizobium sp. | reverse complement strand
GGACCCGCTCTACGCCATCGTGCGGTTCTTCCACTCCGGCCAGATCGCGCCGGTCGGCGTCAACTGGAGCGGCTACAAGTCACCGAAGGTCGACGCGCTGATCGACGAAGCCAAACAGACGTTCGATGCCGCCAAGCAGGACGAATTGCTGGCGCAGGCCCACGCAGAGATCGTCGACGACGCCGTGCTGGTATGGGTGGTGCACGACACCAACCCGCATGCGTTGTCGCCGAAGGTGAAGAAGTTTGTGCAGGCGCAGCACTGGTTTCAGGATCTGACGACGATTGGATTGGAATAGCCACGAATTGTAAGGTGGGCAAAGGCCACCTTCACGGAATCGAATAACCCTTCCACAACCACTCCAGCGCGGCCGGCAGGGTTTGCGCCACCGTCGGGCGGTCGACGTGCTTGGCGTTGCGCGCGAACAGTCGTGCATGCCGTCGGGGATCGTGGGGTTGGGATAGAACAGATCCTGATCGCCCATCTCGAACCAGTAGCGGATCGGCTTGGTCGGCGCACTCGGTATCAGCGGCGCGCCCGGGGCCACCGACGGCGTGAGCACGCCGGCTTTGACGATAAGGTTGGGCGTGGCTGGGCCCGCCCACGCGCTGTGATATTCCCAGGCGCTGCCGCGCAGCGCCGGATTCCACGGCCATTGCTGGTTCACCATCGTCGGCGAATAGGCCAGCACCCGGCGATAGAGTTCGGGATGAAAACCACGCCATGGTGAAGGCCGCTGTGCCGCTCGAACTCAGGCCCATGGTCGCGCGGCCTTCGGGATTCTTCGTCAGCTTCACGCCGGTGTGCTGTTCGACCAGCGGAAGCACTTCGCGCTCCACGAACTGCGCATAGGTCCCCGACACCGTGTCATATTCGCGTCCGCGCTGGGCGCCCTGCGCGTCCTGCCCGCCATTGCCGATCTGGATCGAGACCATCGGCGGCACGCGGCGCTGCGCAATCAGATTGTCGAGCGTGGTGTTCATGTCCTTCCAGGCGGTCGAGCCACCGTCACCCAGCACGATGAACGGCGCCTCGGTGCCGCGCACATAATTCGGCGGGACATAGACCTCGATCGTGCGCGTCCAGGTGCCGGGATGGCTGGTCGTGACGATCATGTTCGACTTGTCGCCCGGCGCGGTCGTCGTGCTCATGATCGAGCTGTTGCCGCAGCCCGCGACATCGTCGCGGATCAGGCCGGGATTGTAGATCACGCTGTCCTTTGATGAAAACGCGAATGACGTGACCGTGCCGCGCGGCACGCCCTCTTTGGCAATCGTCTCGGGAGCCGGCGTGTGGGTCGGGCCGATGATGAAATTACCTTCAGCGCCCGGTGGCGGCAGCATCCCGTCGGGAAGCTCGGTCGCGCGCGGATAATTCACGCTCATGGGGTCGCGCGTCGGCGGCGCGGTCTTGAAATCAAGTCCCGTGGTGTCGATGAAGAAGGGCTCGGCCTTGTCTGACGTGTTGGCGTTCGGAGGAACGGCCATGTTCTGGGTAACGCAGGCGGTCTGGGCCAGTGCTGCAGGTACGAGCGACACGGCAGACATCAACGTCCCCGCAAGGACCGCCAACAATTTGCTCATTGTCTTCTCCCGGGGAGACGAGTCTCATTGGCCCGTCTCCGCGGGAAATATGACCAGCGGCCGGGAGGCGGTCAAGCGCGCGGCCTCTTTTCAGGTCCGCAGGGATGGGTATCGCTTCGCTCCACTCATCCTGCAATATTGTCACTTCGTCAGCAGCGCGAACGCGCCGTTCCAGTCTTCCGGCGGCGGGGCGCCCTGGAAGTCGCGGATCCGCGCCTCGTACAAATTGAACAGCAGCTCCAGCGAGCGCACCTCGTCGGTGCGGCGGCCGCGCTCGATCGCGGCCAGCGCGCCTTCCCAATCGCGGCTGCGATAGCAGGCCAGCATTTCGATGGTCAGGTTGCGCAAGCGCTGGAAGCGGCCGGACTGCGCGGTGTCTTCCCGCCCGGCGATCGCGTAGATCACCTCGGGCTCCGTCTTGCCCTTGACGATGATAAAGTCGAGTTCGAGGATCGCGAACCTGTCCTTGACCGCAAGTGCCGTGGTCGAGCCGACGATGATCGGGAAGCCGTATTCCTTGGATTGCCCCTCCAGCCGTGAAGCCAGATTGACGCTGTCGCCGAACACCGAATAGCTGAAGCGCATGTCGGATCCCATGTTGCCGACCACGCAGGTTCCGGTATTGAGTCCGACGCCGACATTGAGCGGAATGAACGGGCGCCCCTCTTCCTCGGCTTCCTCCATCCGCTCCTGATTGAGTTCATCGACACGCTCCAGCATGTCCAGCGCCGCTTCGCAGGCGTTGAGCTGATGCGCCTTGTCGTCGAGCGGCGCATTCCAGAACGCCATGATGGCGTCGCCCATATATTTGTCGATGGTGCCGTTGCGATTGAGGATCGCGTTGGTGAGCGGCGTCAGGAAACGGTTCATCAGCGCGGTGAGGCCCTGCGGATCGTTCTTGTAGGTTTCCGAGATCGAGGTGAAGCCGCGCATGTCGGAGAACATGATGGTCATCTCGCGCTCCTCGCCGCCGAGCACGAGCTTTTCCGGCGACAGCGCCAGCTGCGCGACCAGCGCCGGCGACATATATTGCGAGAACGCCGTGCGGATCTGCTTCCGCTGCGCCTGCTCCCGCACGAAACTCGAAAAGATCAGCGTGAGATAGATCGACGTCGTCGACAACAAGGGATAGGTGAAATCGATCAACAACCGATGCAGCGAATAGAAATACCAGGAGGTTCCGATCAACGCCGTGGCAAAGGTAGCACCAAGGGCGACCAGCGTGACCGGCCCGAACAGCGGCGCGAACGCGATCACCAGCGCGCCGAACAATAGCGCGGTCGCGTATTCGATCGCGATTCCATAGAACGGCTGCGAGATCACCTCGCCGGTCAACGCGCTCTCGAGTATCTGGGCGTGGATTTCCACCCCCGGCATGGCGCGCGAAACCGGCGTGGTCTTGATGTCGTTGAGACCGACGGCAGAGGTGCCGATCAACACCAGCTTTCCCGCGATCTTGTCGGGCGCGACGGTCTTTTCAAGCACGTTGATCGCCGGAACATAAAGAGAAGGGTCCAGACGCGCATAGTGAATCCAAAGCTGGCCGTTGCGGTCGGTCGGCAGCGTGAAGCCCTTGACGGCAAGGCTCTTGATGCCGGCCTTTTCGGCCCTGATCAGGATCGTTCCCGAACCCGTGGCGACCCGCAGCATCTCGAAGGTGAGCGATGGCATGGTCTGGCCT
>JACDAG010000850.1 GCA_013695565.1 Bradyrhizobium sp. | reverse complement strand
TGCCCGACATTGAAGCAAAGCGCGCGGGCGGAGCGTCCAACGTCGCGGCTGGCGGCCAGGGCGAGGAACTTATGGTCGGGGTGCGGCGAGACATGGACGACTTCACCAAGGAACAGATGGAAATTTACGAGGTGCGATCCGCCGCAGCGGCGCACGAGCGCATTCTCACGACCACCGGCATCGGCCTCCTCTGTGCCGTCGTCGCCGGCCTTATGATCGCCTCGAGCTGCTACAGCTTTGTGATCTGCCGCCGCCAATTCAAAAAACTGGAGAGCGCGGACATCCGCATCGGGTCGGTCATGAACCACATCCTCGATGGCATGGTCACCGTTGATGAGAGCGGAACGATCTGCTCCATGAACCCAGCGGCGCGGCGCATGTTTGGCTACACGGGGAACCAATTTTTCGGTGACGCGTTTGCGAGTTTGATTCCGAAATGTTTCGAGCGCGAGATGAATGGCACGTTGAGCACTTGTGCATGGGAACAGCTCGCCCGGCGCACCGGCGGCATCACGATCGGGCTCGCCCAGACCCGGGGCCGCGCCACTTTCCCGGTGGAAATCTCCCTCAACGAGATGACCGTCGATCAGCAGAAATTTTATGTCGCAATGATCCGCGACGTGACGGAACGCAAACGCTTCGAGGAAGAGCTCGCGGCGGAGAAAAACAGCCTCGCCGTCACCCTCGGCTCGATCGGAGACGGCGTCATCACCACAGACTTGAGCGGGTGCATTTTGATCACTAATCCCGCGTGCGAAGCTCTCACTGGCTGGTCCGCAACGGAAGCAGCTGGCCGGAAACTAAAGACTGTCTTCGACATCACTGCGGAGGGAGCGGCTGAGCGCTCTTCGCAATGGAACGGCTACCGCAGCCAGGCCGAGGCCATTCTTCTCGGCACTCCGGAACGATCGACTCTTACCGCTCGCGACGGCACGCGGCGGATGATCGAGCAAGTCGCCGCGCCTATTTGCGACGGAAAGAACGAACTCTGTGGCGTTGTTCTTGTCTTCCGCGACATCACGCAGCGGCTGCGGGACGAAGCGGAACGGCGCAAGGCCGAAACGCTCGATCAACTCGGTCTGCTCGCTGGCGGCATCGCGCACGATTTCAACAACCTGCTCACCGCCATCATCGGCAACATTTCTCTTATTGCGCTCCTGCTCCCGCCTAACGAGGAAATGACTGACCGATTGAACGACGCCAAGAACGCCTCACTTCGCGCCCGCGACCTCGCCCAGCAACTCCTCACCTTTGCCCGCGGCGGCGCGCCGATCAAACACACCGCCTCGGTCGCGAAACTGATCGAAGAGACCGTCAGCTTCTCCCTGCGCGGGTCGCAGAGCCGCAGTGAAATCACGATCGACCCCAATCTCTGGCCGGCCGAATTCGATTCGGGCCAGATCAGCCAGGTCGTTGCCAATCTCGCGGTCAACGCCGACCAAGCCATGCCCGATGGCGGCACTCTCCATGTCAGCTGCGGTAACTTCTCTGCGACCGAAGATACGCCCGACGCGCCGCGCGGCCTGGAGCCCGGCGATTACATCCGGATCAAGGTGCGCGACGAAGGCCTTGGCATTTCCGAGAATTGTTTGAAGCGAATTTTTGATCCCTATTTCACCACTAAGTCCCAAGGCAATGGCCTTGGGCTCGCCACGACATATTCCATTGTAAAGAACCACGGCGGGGTGGTCATCGTCGAATCAGAGCTTCAGCGTGGCGCCACCTTTACCGTCTATCTCCCGGCCATGCCCGCGCAGCACTCTTTCGCGCCAGCTCCCCTACCCGTCGAAATCGAAGAGGACGCGCCCGAAGTAATGAGTGGCACCGGCCGGGTGTTGATCGTCGATGACGAAGAGGCGATCCGGCTGCTGGTTGATTTCACACTTAGTCGCCTTGGCTACGAAGTCGTCCAGGCCGAGGCTGCCCTGGAAGGGATCGACCATTACCAGCAAGCCCTGCTCGCGGGCCGGCGCTTCGATCTGGTCATTATGGACCTTACCCTGCCCGGCGGCATGGGCGGCAAAGACGCGCTTAAGGCTTTGCTCGAGATCGATCCCACGGTGAACGCGATCGTTTCCAGCGGATATGCCACCGACGCCACCATGAGCCGCTATGAGGACTTCGGCTTCCGCGGTGTTATCGCCAAGCCTTACGAAGCCTCCGCGCTCGGGCGAATCGTCCAGCGGACCATCCTATCCGCCCAGCCGGCTTGCGGCCGTGCCGCTTACGAGTTGCAGCAAGCCTGCTGAGGGACTGCGCAAAGAGGGCGCTCCCCCTCTTCCAGCTTGCGAAACCGGCTCGCTCCCCTAGTTTGTTCGCGGGATGAAAACCGCTGCTACCCAGGCAAGACCACAACCCATTCCTGCCGCCTACGATTCTAAGATCGAAGGCAACGTCATCTTCACCCGGCTCGACGCGGCGATGAATTGGATGCGCAAGAACTCACTCTGGCCGATGCCGATGGGACTTGCTTGTTGCGCGATCGAACTCATGGCCACCGCCTCTGCGCGCTTCGACATCGCGCGATTCGGCGCCGAGGTCATGCGTTTCTCTCCACGGCAATGCGACGTCATGATCGTCGCCGGCACGGTCACCTATAAGATGGCTCTGGCGGTCAAGCGCATCTACGAGCAAATGCCCGAGCCGAAATGGGTCATCGCCATGGGCGCCTGCGCCTCCAGCGGCGGAATGTATCGCTCCTACGC
>JACDAG010000840.1 GCA_013695565.1 Bradyrhizobium sp. | reverse complement strand
GAATTCGTAGAGGCCACCCGCCGAGCGCGCGCTCTTTTCGGGTGCCGCGACCGGCGGCGGGTCGTTGTCGGCATCGTCGGCCGCTTCGGCATCGACGGCAGGCTTGTCGTCGGGCTTGGCGGCGGTGTCCGCCGTGCCATCGGGCTTGACGCCGGGTTTGGCATCGGCCGGCTTCTTCTTGTCGCCCTTCGATTTATCGACCGCCGGCTCGCGTATCGCGACGCGGTCGTTGAGGCCGAGCATCACGACGATGGCGTCCGGCTTCTCGTTGGCGAGGATGCCGCGCGCGGCGGCCGCCCAATCGGACGGTTCGCCCTTGGGCTGATATTTGATCAGGCCGGAGACGGTCTTGTGCTTGCGGATCACGCCCATGTCGGGCTGTTCGAGATAGGCGTCTTCCAGGCCATAAGCGAGCCAGTCCGCCATCGCGTCGCCGAGCACCAGTACGTTACGCTCGGGCGCGGTGTCGCGCTTGGCGGGCGCCGGTGCCCTCGAAAAATCCTGGCGCGGCGCTTGCGGCGCCGGCTGCTGGAACGGTGCAAAGAAGTCGCCGCCGAACCAGTTGCCATTGTTGTTGCGCGGCGCCTGCCGTTGCGGCGGCGAAGGCGGACCGCCGAAATTGAAGAACTGCGCGGAAGCGGGGCCCGCGATCCCGATCAACAGCGTGATCGCAACCGCCAGCGCGATCAGCGGGCCGGTTTCGGTGAACACGCGGAAAAAGGACTTTGGCTTCGACATCCGAGCTCGGTCGCAATGCTTGTGAAGGTGCCGACTATAATAGCGGAATCAGGCCGCAAGCGGGCAGATTCCTCGCCATAAACCGGGCTGCGGGCGCCACCGTCAAGGGCGGCACGAAAATGTGCGCTTCAGGGTTACTTTTGGCCCCAAACCGGGTTGGTTCTTCATTTTTGACGCGTTTTCTTGACGCGAACCGGCTTCCACTTCGCTCGAAAACGCTCTTTTTTATCGCCCCCTTAGCCGCTCCAGCACGTCGGAGGAGGCAAATCCGTCCGCGGGCGCCCCGATCGAGGCCTGGAAGCCGCGCAGCGCCTCCCGGGTCATGCCGCCGAACTGGCCGTCCGGGGTGCCCTTGTAGAAGCCGCGCTGGGCTAAGAGCTGCTGCAGTTCCAGCCGTTCGGCCCGCGACAGCACCCGTTCCTGCCGCGGCCAGGGCTGCACGAACGGCGGCCCGCCGCGCAGGCGGTCGGCGAAATGCCCGATCGCCACCGCATAGGCCTCGGCCGGGTTGTATTTCATGATTACCCGGAAATTCTGCAGCATCAGGAAGCCCGGCCCATCGGCGCCGGCCGGTGCCAGCAGATAGGCCCTGTCGGCCTGATTGCCGAACGGCTTGCCGCCGGCGCGCTTGAGGCCCTGTTGCTCCCATTGCGCGATCGTCATCGCCCTGGCCTTGTCGGCCAGCATGAAATTAAAACCCTGTGGCAGCACGACCTCGTAGCCCCAGGTCTGGCCGGACTGCCAGCCATCCTTCTTGAGATTGTTGGCGGTCGAGGCGATCAGGTCGTGGGGATTGTCGACGACGTCGCGGCGGCCGTCGCCGTCGGCATCGACGGCGTAGCGCTTGAAGGCGGTCGGCATGAATTGCGTCGGCCCGAACGCACCGGCCCAGGAGCCGCGCAACTGTTCGGGACGCAGATCGCCGCGGTTGAGGATTTCCAGCGCGGTCAGGAACTCGTCCTTGAAATAGCCCTGGCGGCGGCCGATGCAGGCCAGCGTCGCGGTCGAATTGAGCACGTTGCGATCGCCCATCTGCGTCGAGTAATTCGATTCAATGCCCCAGATCGACGCGATCGCGTAGCGGTCGACGCCATAGGCTTTTTCCACCGCGTCGAATTGCGGCTTGTACTTGGCAAGGATCTCGCGGCCCTTGGTGAGCCGGTTCTCGTTCACGAGGATGTCGAGATAGTCCCAGATCGCCTTGGTGAATTCGGGCTGCGAATCCATCAGGTCCATGATCCGCAGGTCGGGCGTCAGGCCCGTGGTGAAACGTTCGAAATTCGCCTGGGTAACGTGGCGCCGTGCGGCATCGGGCCACATCGCCGCGACGCAATTTGGAAAATTCGCCGCCGCCTGCCGGATCGCGCTGGCGGTCATCAGGGGATGACCCGACGCACCGTCTTCGCCGGTCCAGGGCAGCGGAGCCGATGGTGCAGATGGTGCGCCGTCAGGGCTGGACGGTGCTGCCTGCGCCTGCGGCGAGGTGGCTGATTTCTGGCCGGAGAAGATGTTGCCGAGAAAGTTCGAGACGCCGTTGCCGCTGGATGATTGGGCAAACGTCTGGCTGGAACAGAGCAGCGCGGCCGCCACGATCAACGCGCCGGTTCGATGGGTGATTGCTGTCCTCGCCAAACGCATGTCGTCTCCGCCCACTAAACATCCGCGTTTCAGAAGGCCCTGCCACGGTTTCTAACAGCTTAACAAAGGCCGGATTTTGTTGCGCCCCCTTATCCGCGCAAGGGGAAAGGGAACGATGGGTACCACACATCCGCCTTTGTTCCCGGCTGCAAACGGGCTAGCAACGTGCCATCAAACGCATATTCTCCGCCAGCCGGTTTCCTCAACGCTCAAGGGCTCCCGACATCGCCATGAAAATCCGCAAAGCCGTCTTCCCGGTCGCCGGTCTCGGCACCCGCGTCCTGCCTGCCACCAAGGCGATGCCGAAGGAAATGCTGACCATCGTCGACAAGCCGCTGATCCAATACGTCTATGACGAGGCGAGGGAAGCCGGCATCGAGCACTTCATCTTCGTCACCGGCCGCAACAAGGGCGTGATCGAGGATCATTTCGACCGGATGTTTGAGCTCGACACCACGCTCGCCGCGCGCGGCAACAAGAAGGCCGAGCAGGACATCCTGGCACGGGACCAGCCCGGTGCCGGCGCCACCAGTTTCACCCGCCAGCAGGCGCCGCTGGGTCTCGGCCATGCGGTCTGGTGCGCGCGCGATATCGTCGGCGACGAACCGTTCGCGGTGGTGCTGCCGGACGAACTGGTGCTGAACACGCCGGGCTGTCTGAAGCAGATGATCGAAGCGGCAAATAAACTCGGTGAGAAATCCAACGTGCTCGCGGTGGAAGCTGTCCCTGCGGATATGACCCATCAATACGGCATCTGCGGCGTCGGCAAGCGCACCGGCAAGATGTTCGAAGTCGATGGCATGGTGGAGAAGCCGCCGAAAGGCACCGCGCCGTCAAACCTGTCGATCACCGGGCGCTACATCCTGCAGCCGGAGATTTTCAAGATTCTCGAGACCCAGGAACACGGCGCCGGCGGCGAGATCCAGCTCACCGACGCGATGATCGGGCTGGCGAAGACGCAAAAATTCTACGGCGTGGAGTTCGAGGGCGAGCGGCACGATTGCGGCTCCAAGCCCGGCTTCCTGCGCGCCAATATCGCCTTCGGCATGGCGCGTCCCGACCTGCGCGATGGTTTGCGCGCGGAGATGAAGAAGTATCTGGAGAAGTGACGAAGGGCGTGCCCGCGGCGGCCCCCACCCCAACCCTCCCCCGCAAGCGGGAGAGGGAGAAGAAAGTCGCTACGGGGAGCCGTCACGCGTGCGTTGGCGAAATCCGAATGACCAACCAACGAGCTCGCCAGTGAACGATTACGACGCGCTGCGCGATTATCTGAAGAAGCAGAAGCTGCCGGAATTCGTGCTGAATTTTGAGCAGATCGAGGAGATCATCGATGCGGCGCTGCCGCGCGCGGCGCATCGCGCGTCGTGGTGGGAGACGCTGCGCAGCCCCCAGGAAAAGATGCCGCAG
>JACDAG010000830.1 GCA_013695565.1 Bradyrhizobium sp. | reverse complement strand
CCTGACCGGGCGCTTCATCGGCGCCGAGCGCGCGCTCGCCGTCGGCCTCGTCTCTGAAGTCGTCGAGGAAGGCGGGCTCGATGCGGCGGCCGAACCTTACGTCGAGGCGATGATGACGGCGTCGCCGGTCGGGCTGCGCCTCTCCAAGGAATGCCTCAATATGAGCGTCGATGCCGGTTCGATCGAGGCCGTGATCGCGATGGAAGACCGTAATCAAGTCTTGTGCAGCCGCTCGGAAGAATTCAGCGAGGGCATCAGGGCCTTCCTTGAAAAGCGAAAGCCTGTCTATATCAAAAGATAGAATAAGGGTCCGCAAAGGACCGAATTCCGGGAGACGCAATAATGAGTGGGAACGCCGCCGAGGTGCTGACCAAGCCCGGCTTTCGCAAGATCGAATGGCTGAAGCGCCACATCGATGTCGCGCGGCGGCCGGACGGCGTCATCGTGCTGAAGTCACGCATTCCGCTGCAGTCCTACGAGAAGCACATTCCGGCTTCGCTTGCGAAATGGGCCAGGCAAGCGCCCGAGCGCATCTGGCTCGCGCAGCGCGGCGGCGCGGACCGGCAGTGGCGGAAGGTTTCCTACGGCGAAGCCAAGCGCACCGTCGACGCCCTGACGCAGGGCCTGCTCAATCTCGGTATTGAAGACGGCCGGCCGGTTGCGATCCTCTCCGGCAATTCGATCGAGCATGCGCTGATGACGCAGGCCGCGATGCAGGCGCGCCTGCCGGCGGCGCCGGTGTCGCCGGCCTATTCCTTGATGAGCCAGGATCACCTCAAGCTCAAATATTTGTTCAACCTGATCAAGCCTGCCGTCGTGATGGTGCAGGACGGCCCGACCTTCGAGAAGGCACTCAGGGCGCTCGATCTCACTGGCGTTACCGTCATTCATGTTCTGCGTCCCTGCGACGGCATCAGGAGCATCGCCTTTGCCGATCTCGCGGCGATGCCGGTGACGAATGCCGTGGAAGAGTCGATTGCGAAAATTACGCCCGACACTGTCGGCAAGCTGCTGTTCACGTCGGGTTCGACCGGCATGCCCAAGGCCGTCATCAACACCCAGGAGATGATGTGCGCCAACGCGGCGATGATGATGCAGGTGCGCCCGCGCGATCCGGACGGGCCGATCGCGACCATGCTGGACTGGATGCCGTGGAACCACACCATGGGCGGCAATGCCGCATTCCATCCGATCCTGGTCGATGGCGGCACGCTCTATATCGACGACGGTCGGCCGATGCCGGGGCTGTTCGAGGAGACGCTCAAGAATTTGCGTGAGGTGTCGCCGACCTATTACGCCAATGTTCCCGCCGGTTACGCGGCGCTGGCGGCGGCAATGGAGAAGGATGACGCGCTCTGCCGCAGCTTCTTCAAGAATCTCTCCATCATGGCCTATGGCGGCGCGCGGCTGCCCGACGATCTCTACGACCGCATGCAGGCGCTGGCGGTGAAGACATCAGGCGAACGCATCGTGTTCTACACCGGCTGGGGCTCGACCGAGACCGCGCCGACCGCCACCGGCACCTATTGGGACACCGAGCGCGTCGGCCTGATCGGGCTGCCGTTTCCCGGCGTCGAACTGAAGCTGGTGCCGTGCGGCTCGAAATATGAGCTGCGCCTGCGCGGCATCAACGTCACGCCGGGCTATTTCGGCCAGCCTGACCTGACCAGGAAGATGTTCGATGAAGAGGGCTTTTACTGCATCGGCGATGCCGGTGTGTTCGTCGACGACAACGATCCGCTGCAGGGCATCATCTTTGCCGGCCGCGTGGTCGAGGATTTCAAGCTCACGACCGGCACCTTCGTCCATGTCGGTTCGTTGCGCACCGATGCCATCGCGGCTGCCACGCCCGCCGTGCACGACGCGCTGGTCGCGGGGCAGGACCGGGAATTCATCGGACTGCTGGCCTGGCCCAATCTGCACGCCTGCCGGCAGATCGTCGGCAATCCCGACGCGTCTTACGAAGATGTCATCAAACATCCCGCCGTTATTGCCTGCCTGAAGCAGGGTCTGAAGGCCCATAATGCCTCCTGCACCGGCAGCAGCATGCGGATCGCCCGCGCGATGCTGATGGTGGAACCGCCTTCCATCGACGGCAACGAACTCACCGACAAGGGCTACATCAACCAGCGCGCGGGCCTTGAGCGCCGCGCCGCGCTGTTGGAAAAACTTTATGCCGATAAGCCGGGAGACGACGTGATCATTTTGAACTGACCGTAGGATGGGTAGAGCGCAGCGAAACCCATCAACCGCACCAAAACCATCGATGGGTATCGCTTCGCTCCACCCATCCTACAGAACCCGCCAACCAACCCGAGTGACACGCCATGAATTTCGATTTCTCCGACGAACAAAAGCAGATGCGCGACGCGGCGAGGAAGTTCCTCACCGAGAAATGTCCGCCGAAAGCGGTGCGCGAGGTGCTGGACGGCAAGGCGACCTACGACAAGGCCTTGTGGACGGGGCTCGCTGAGATGGGCTTCCTCGGCGTTGCGATTCCCGAAGAATTCGGCGGCGCCGGTGCCGGGCATCTCGAACTCTGTGTGATCGCCGAAGAAATGGGCCGCGCGCTGGCGCCGGTGCCGTTCGCTTCGACGGTGTATCTCGCCGCCGAAGCGCTGCTGCTCGCGGGTAGCGATGCGCAGAAGCAGAAATGGCTGCCGAAGATCGCCAGCGGCGAGGCGATCGGCACGCTTGCGCTGTTCGAAGGCAAAGGCAATCCGTCGCCGCAGGCGATCAAGCTGTCGGCCTCGGGTGGCACGCTGAACGGCGTCAAGAAGCCGGTGCCGGATGGCGCCATCGCCGATTTCGCAATCGTCGCTGCGCGCACCGGATCGACCGGCCGCGATGCCGACATCTCGCTGTTCCTGGTCGACCTCAAGGCCGGCGGCGTCGAAGTCAGGTCGCTGACCAATATCGATCCGACCCATGGTCAGGCCGAACTCACTTTCAAGAACTGCAAGGCCGAGCCGCTGGGTGCCGCCGGTGACGGCTGGAGCATCCTGACCCAGGTGCTCGACCGCGCCGCTGTGCTTGTCGCGTTCGAGCAGGTCGGCGGTTCTGACCGCGCGCTGGAAATGGGCCGCGACTACGCACTCGACCGTATCGCTTTCGGCCGGCCGATCGGCTCGTTCCAGGCGGTCAAGCACATCCTCGCCGACATGTATGTCTCGGCGACGCTGGCGCGTTCGAATTGTTACTACGGCGCCTGGGCACTCTCGACCAACGCCTCGGAATTGCCGGAAGCCGCCGCGGCCGCGCGCATCAGCGCAACACAAGCGTTCCAGCATTGCTCCAAGAACAACATCCAGGTCCATGGCGGCATGGGCTTCACCTGGGAGTTCGACTGCCACATGTACTACCGGCGAGCGAATGCGACGGCGGTGACGCTCGGCAGTCTCTCGTATTGGGAAGATCAGCTGATCGACCGCATGCGCAAGAAGAACGCGGCGTAATTCTAGGTGTCATTCCGGGGCGCCGCGGAGCGGCGAACCCGGAATCTCGAGATGACAACCTCTAGATTCCGGGTCTGGTCCTTCGGACCATCCCGGAATGACGAGCAAGGACAGAACGAATGAACTTCGATGACACCCCGCAGGAGGCCGCGTTCCGCGCCGAGGCGAAAGCCTGGATCGCGGCCAATGCGCCGAAGCAATATGAGGACGAGCTGCGCAAATCCTCGCTCGGCCGCACCGCGCTCAGGGATGCCAACATCCTCGAGGTCGCCAAAGTCTGGCAGAAGAAGAAAGCCGATGCCGGCTGGGCCTGCCTGCATTGGCCGAAGGAATATGGCGGCCGTGGCTCCTCGCCGATCGAGCGCGTGATCTGGCAGCAGGAGGAGGGCCCGTTCGGCAAGCTTTCCGGCATCTTCATCATCGGCCACGGCATGTGCGGGCCGACCATGATGGCGTTTGCCGGCGAAGCGGAAAAGAAAAAGTACCTGCCGCCGCTGGCCTCGGGTGAAAAGGTCTGGTGCCAGTTGTTCTCCGAACCCGCAGGGGGGTCCGACGTCGCGGGGCTTCGTACCCGCGCCGAGAAGAAGGGCGACGACTGGATCATCAACGGCCAGAAGATCTGGACCTCAGGGGCGCACTACTCGGATTACGGCATCCTGCTGACGCGCACCGATCCCAATGTGGCAAAACACAAGGGCCTCACCATGTTCTTCCTGGACATGAAGAGCCCGGGTGTCGACATCAGGCCGATCAAGCAGGCCAGTGGCCAGTCGGATTTCAACGAGGTCTACTTCACCGATGTGAAGATCCCGGACTCGCAGCGGCTGGGTGCCGTCAATGACGGCTGGAACGTTTCGCTGACGACGCTGATGAACGAGCGCATGTCGATCGGCGCCGGCGTCTCCACCGGCTTCCCGGAACTGTTCGATTTCTGCAACAGCCTGATGCTGGACGATGGCCCCGCGATCGAGGACCGCAACGTCCGCTCCAGGCTGGCGAACTATGCGGTGAAGGCGAGCGGGCTGAAATACACCAGCATGCGCGCGATCTCGGCGCTGTCGAAGGGCGATCGGCCGGGGCCGGAGAACTCCATCGGCAAGCTCGTCGCCGGATCAATGGTGCAGGAAGTCGCGATGTATGCGCTCGATCTGCAGGGCGCCGCCGGTGCGCTGAGCGGGCCGGAGGACGCGGAGATCGCGGGCAAATTCCAGGCGATGCTGCTGCGTGCGCCGGGCACCCGCGTCGAGGGTGGCACCGACGAGATCATGCGTAACATCATTGCCGAACGCGTGCTTGGCCTGCCCGGTGATATCAGGGTCGACAAGGACGTGCCGTTCAACAAGATTCCGACCAACGGACGCGCTTAGGTTTCGTCATTCCGGGGCGCGCGCAGCGCGAACCCGGAATCCAGAGATTAGTTACATCGAGATTCCGGGTTCGCGTCTTCGACGCGCCCCGGAATGACAGGAAAGAGGGAGCCGCTATGAACTTCGATGATACCCCGCAGGAAGCCGAATTTCGCGCCACCGCCCGCAAATGGGTCGCCGCCAACGCGCCAAAAGAGTTTGAGGAGGAGCTTTCGAAATCCTCGCTCGGCCGCATCCGGCTGGCGAAGCACGACATGGTCGAGGTCGGAAAGACCTGGCAGAAGAAGAAGGCCGAGGGCGGCTGGGCCTGCCTGCATTGGCCGAAGGAATATGGCGGCCGCGGCGCCACGCCGATCGAAAAGGTGATCTGGCAGCAGGAAGAAGGCGTCTATGGCAAGCTGACGCAGCCGTTCCAGATCGGTGAGGGCATGTGCGGCCCGACCGTGATGGCCTTTGGCACCGAGGACGCCAAGCGGCGGTACTTGCCAAAGCTCGCTTCCGGCGAGGAGATCTGGTGCCAGCTGTTCTCGGAGCCGGCCGGTGGTTCAGACGTCGCCGGACTTCGCACCCGCGCGGAAAAGCAGGGCGACAACTGGGTCATCAACGGCCAGAAGATCTGGACCTCGGGCGCGCATTATTCCGACTATGGCCTGTTGATCACGCGCACCGATCCCAATGTGCCCAAGCACAAGGGCCTGACGATGTTCTTCCTCGACATGAAGAGCAAGGGCGTCGAAGTGCGGCCGATCAAGCAGGCCAACGGCATGCAGGAATTCAACGAGGTTTATTTTACCGACGTGGTGATCCCGGACAGCCAGCGTCTCGGCGCCGTCGGCGACGGCTGGAGCGTTTCGCTCACCACGCTAATGAACGAGCGCATGTCGATCGGATCAAGGCTTGCGACCGGCCTCCCCGAAATGTTCGAGTTCTGCTCCAATCTCATGACCGATGACGGGCTGGCAATCGACGATCCCGCGACGCGCTCCAAACTCGCAAGCTGGGCGGTGAAGGCGAGCGGGCTGAAATACACCAGCTACCGCGCGATCTCGGCGTTGTCGAAGGGCGAACGTCCCGGTCCGGAGAATTCGATCGGCAAGCTGGTGTCGGGCACGATGCTGCAGGACATCGCGACCTATGCGATGGACCTGGAGGGTGCTTCCGGTGCGTTGACCGGCCTTGATGAGGAAACCGCAAGCGGCCAGTTCCAGCAGATGCTCTTGAGTTCGCCGTCGATGCGTATCGCCGGCGGTACCGACGAAATCTTGCGCAACATCATCGCCGAGCGCGTGCTCGGTCTGCCCGGGGACATCCGGGTCGACAAGGATGTGCCCTTCAACAAGATCCCGACCAAGGGCCGATGACGATGGATGCAAAGACGCCGAAGCCGCACTACGCGACCGAAGACCGTATCGGCGTGCTCGACGAGCTGTTGAACGAGCGCTATTCGGTGCGCGCCTTCCTGCCGCAACCGGTGCCGCAGGAGACCATCGAACATGTTCTCACCACGGCGCAGCGCACGGCGTCATGGTGCAACAGCCAGCCGTGGCAGGTGTTGATAGCGAGCGGCGAGGCCAAGGAGCGGTTCCGCAAGGCGATCTATGCCGAGGCCATGTCGGGCGCCGGCGACGACCATGATTTCACGCCGCCGCGTGAATATCTCGGCGTCTATCTCGAACGCCGCCGCGAGAGCGGTTTCCAGCTCTACAACACCCTCGGCATCACCAGGGGCGACAAGATGGCTTACGCCAAGCAGGCGCTGGAGAATTACAATTTCTTCGGCGCGCCGCATGTCGCCGTTATCCACACCGACGAGCCGCTCGGCGTTTACGGTGCGGTCGATTGCGGCGCCTATGTCGGCAATTTCATGCTGGCCGCCCAGGCGCTCGGCCTCGGCACCATCCCGCAGGCGGCGCTGGCGCGGCATTCCCGGTTGATCCGCCGCCACTTCAAGCTCGGCGACGACCGCAAGGTGGTCTGCGGCATCTCATTCGGATTCGCCGATCACGCCGCCAAGGTCAACAGCTACCGCACCTCGCGCGCCAGCATTGCCGATACCGTCACCTTCGTCGAGGAGTAGTCGCGCCGGGAAAAGCCCCGGCCGCTGACGCGACCAAGGCTTTCGTGCTGGTTCTTTGCCGCGTGATCAGTA
>JACDAG010000816.1 GCA_013695565.1 Bradyrhizobium sp. | reverse complement strand
CGTCAGCGGATTCGAGGCCGCCTGCCCGAGCCCGCAGATCGACGCATCGCGCATCGCCTGGCCCAACTGGTCGAGCAGCTCGCGGTTCCAGACCGGACGTTCCATCAGGATCGCCGCCTTCTGGGTTCCGACCCGGCACGGGGTACACTGGCCGCAGCTCTCATCTTCGAAGAAGCGCATCAGGTTCAATGCGGCGCCCCGCACGCTGTCCTGTTCGGACATGATCACGACCGCGGCCGAACCGATGAAGCAGCCGTATTTTTCCAGCGTGCCGAAATCGAGCGGGATGTTGTCCATCGACGCCGGCAGGATGCCGCCGGAAGCTCCGCCCGGCAGATAGGCGTGGAACGTATGTCCATCGGCCATGCCGCCGCAGAACTCGTCGATCAGTTCGCGCACGGTGACACCGGCCGGCGCCAGCTTCATGCCGGGATTCTTGACGCGGCCCGATACCGAATAGCTGCGCAGGCCATGGCGATCGTTGCGGCCATGGCCCTTCCACCAGTCGGCGCCCTTCTCGACGATGTCACGGACCCACCACAGGGTCTCGATATTGTTGATCAGCGTCGGCAGGCCGAACAGGCCGACCTGGAACGGATAAGGCGGCTTGTGCCGGGGCAAACCGCGCTTGCCCTCGATGCTTTCGAGCAGCGAGGATTCCTCGCCGCAGATATAGGCGCCGGCGCCGCGGCGCATATGCAGCACCGGTCCGCCCGGCGGCAATTTCGCGATCTCGCGTTCGAGAATTTCGCGCGAGGCCGGATATTCGTCGCGCAGATAGATATAGACGTCGGACGCTTCGACCACATGGGCGCCGATCAGCATGCCCTCGAGGAAGCGATGCGGGTCGGTCTCGAGGTAAAAGCGATCCTTGAACGTGCCGGGCTCGCCCTCGTCGCCATTGATCGCCATCAGCCGCGGCCCGGGCTCGCCGAGGACCGCGCGCCACTTGCGCCCTGTCGGGAAGCCGGCGCCGCCGAGGCCGCGCAGCGACGCGTCATCCAGCGACTTCAGCAAATCTTCTCTTGCCAAAGCGCCGGAGCGCAGGCGTCCCAGCAGCGCGTAACCGCCATCAGCGACATAGGCGTCGTAGTCGACATAGTTGGGCAGATGCGCGTGGGTCTCACCGGCTTTCGCAGCGGCCAGCACGTTCGAAACGGTGGCGTGATCGACGAAGTGATGTCCGACTTCGGCGGCGGGCGCGGTATCGCAACGGCCGACGCAGGGCGCGCGCACGACGCGAATGCCGGGACCGGCATGGTCTTGCAATTCATGCAGCAGTTTTTCCGCACCCAGCATCGCGCAGGTCAGTGAATCGCAGACGCGAATGGTCAGCGGCGCGATGTCCGGCTCGCCCTCCTTCACGATATCGAAATGCGCATAGAAGGTCGCGGTCTCGAACACTTCGGCGAACGACAGCTTCATCTCGTCGGCGAGGGCGGCGAGATGGGCGGCAGAAATCTGGTGATATTTGTCCTGGATCAGATGCAGATGTTCGATCAGCAGATCGCGCTGCCGCGACCGGCCGCCGAGCAGCAGCTCAATCTCATGCGCGGCGGTCGGGTCGACCTGACGGCCCTTCGGCGTCGACTTGGCCCGCTTCCGCCCTGCGCCGGGGTGCTCGAAGATGCGGACTTTCTGCACGTCATGAACCATGGAAAACGTCTCGTTCCTGCCTGTCGGTCTCCGCAAACATAATCCGTGGCATGCCAGATGCCAAGAGAATTGTCGCGTTTTGATTCATTTAAGCGGCACGCCGCCGACGCGGTGCCGATCAGGGAAAAGAGAACTGGAATCGATCCAAAGATCAATAAAGCCGTCTCATGATGCGATAGGGAATGCGTATCGATTGGAATTTTCGATGGCGCGATACGGATTCGAAATGAACCGCGTCAGCTTCCACTGCCATTCGCTTTTTCTATCAAGAACACGATATGGCTCGCAGAGCGGTCGGTGATCTCGACCTTGTCACCGGTTTCGCGGATCAGGTTCGGGATATCGATCACCGACAGCGGATCGGTGCAATGAACCTCAAGCCGCTCTCCGGGCTTGACCGATTTCAGCGCCTTGCGCGTCTTCAGCGCCGGCAACGGACATTTGAGGCCGGTGAGATCGAGCTTTGTCGTGGTCATCGGGCGAACATGGCGAAGCGGATCGGCATCGTCAATGCGCGGTCGTTGCAGCCATCAGATCAGGCTCGCATAGGACAGGAACCCGACCATCTGGCCC
>JACDAG010000814.1 GCA_013695565.1 Bradyrhizobium sp. | reverse complement strand
TTGCCGGCTGCCCATCCACCGGTGGCGGCAGCGAGATCGGCGCCGGCGCCGGCGGCGGCGGTTCACCACGCTCGATCGCATCCAGCCGCCGGGTTTCGTGATCGATCGTCCGCACCGCCAGCCAGGACGACAGCGCCGTCACGTCAATGCTGCGATTGAGCGCGTCGGGTGTGCCCACCGCAAACATCTGGATTTCGGGACGGCCGGTCGCCGGTCCCACCACCGTCAACGCCAATGCCGCGCGGATGTCGGCCTGGTCGGCCGGAATATCATAGCCGCCGGAGACGGTGGCGCGCACGCCATTGGCGTCGAGCGTGGTGGCGCCGACGCGCAGCCGGCCATCTCGGATGTTGAACGGAATTTGCGCCGAGCCTATCGCGAGCGAACCGGCCAGCAGCGCCGGTTCGACGATCTGCCTCAGCCTCGCATCGTCCTTGGCCTGGCCGCCATCGCTGGCACGAACCGCCACTTCGAAGGCGCGCGGATCGAGCCCGGCAATTCGCGCCGATTCCAGCGTCACGGTTCCGCTGCCGGACAGCGCGCCGGTCAGCGCCGAGGCGCTGCGGCCCTGGCTGGTCAACGTCGCCTGCACCGATGCGCGGCCGGCGGGCATCGCGAGATTGCGATAGCGCAGCGCCGTGCCGTCGACGCCACTGAGTTGAATGCTGGCATTCAATACGATTCCATTGGCGCCCGGCCGGGCGTCGATCGTGGCCGTGGCTTCGCCGCCGCCGATCTTGCCCTTGATGGCTTCGAACGTCAGCGACTGGCCGTCGCTCTTGACGACACCGCTCACCGGCTGCAACTCGCTGCCACCCGGCAGCGCACCGCGCAACGCCTGGAACGCGATCTTGCCGCGCCAACCTTTCACCAACCCGGCGCCAAGCGGCTCGGCCGCATCATGACCCGCCGCTCCCATCGCCAACGCAAAGGCCGGCGCCAGTGCAACTTGATCGAGGCCGATTTCGCCTTCGATATTTTTTTCGTCGCCAGGTTTTTCACCGCCAAGCGTGACCGCGACGTGGCCGCGCAACCGCGAACCGGCAATGCTGCTGTCGAGATCATCAAAGGCAAGCTTGTTGCCCGTGAGCGACACGCGCGACGACAGGCCGATATTCTGCGCCAGCGTGTCCGTTGGCTTGAGATCGAGCAGCGGCCCGAAATCGGCGCTGCGCACTTTCAAGGAGAAGCTCGCTTTGGCCTCCTGCGCCCATGGCTCCGCCGTACCGTCGGCGTCGGCGTCGAGCCCCTTGCCCGCGATCTTGGCCTTGAGCCGCAACGATGCGCTCCATGCGCCCGTCGCCGAACCTTCGAATTGCGCCGGGCCGTCGCCGGCGGCAATCGTGCGGTCGAGTCCGAGCAACGCCAGCAAGGAACGGCCCTGGTCCGACGACAGCTTCGACTCGATGCCGAGTTCGCTACGCCCCAGCGCCTGGAGATCGACGCCCTGGATCGCCGCCACCATCGGCTTCGCGGTGATCGTGGTAATCCCCTTGAGCTGCGGCGCGTCGATATCGATCACGGCACGCGCGTTGCCGCGATCGGCCTGTCCGGCGCTCTTGTTGAGTTCGAGTGCGAGCTTGACATGCGATGTGCCCGGGCGCGCGCCCATCGCGTTGAGCCGTGCCGCCAACGACGGCGCGAACGGCGCCACCAACGCGGTGATCTGACCAAAGGACGATGCGGTCGAATGCAATTCCAGCTTGCCAACCGATGCGACGCGATCGAAACGGCCGATACCTTCCAGCATGACCTTGTCCGGCTGGCCAATATTCAACTGGTCGAGCGCGAACGTTTTCGGACCATAGCCAAGCCGGGCCACCAGCGGCCGCAACTCCTGGCCGGCCGAAATGGCGCGGCCGATGTCGAGCACCAGTTGTCCCTCGTCCGGCCATTCGGCCTGCGGACCTGCCAGCGACCGCGCGAACGCGGTGGCCGCATCGAGGTCGAGACGTTCGGCTTTCAACTCCGCTGAAATCTTCGAGCTGTTTTTGGCGTCCCGGTGCGAAACCGCGACGCGGCCTTCGACGGCGCCGCCATCGATCTCGGCCTTCATCGCATCGATGGAAAAGCCGCTCGGCGCGATGGTGACGTCGCCGCGCAGCCGCAGCGGCTTCTGGCTGCGCGTGCCGAGATCGCCGCGGCCCTGCAGCCAGGTCATCAACGCGTCGGGATCTGCCGATTCGACGTTGAGCGCGGCCTTGAACACATCGGGCGATGCGCCTTTTGCCGTCGCCTCGCTGAGCGAGACCCGGGTGGTGCCCGGCGCGCGAAACTCCAGTCTGCGCACGCTCCAGGATTTCGCATCGCCGTGCAGTTCGGCGGCGATGTCCTGCAACGGACGGCCGCCCAGCATGACCTGTTCGGAGCCGAATTCGATCTGCGCCGCGATCGGCGCTTGCGGAATGCCCGACATCAGCGCCCGCACCGCCGGCAACACGCGGACCGGCTCGGCGGCAGCGTCCTTGCTGTCTTTCGTGAAAAATCTGTCGGCATCGAGCTGGCGCGCCGCCAGCGAAGCGCGCAGCAGCGGCGACGCACCGAAGCGCACATCGCCGGTGCCGGATAATTTCAGCGCGCGATCGTCCGTGCCGTAAATCATTTCGATCGCTTCAAGCCGCGCGACCGAATAATCGCCCTTGACCCGGGAGGTGATACGCCAGGGCGGCGGCGCGGTGTCGACATCTGCGCCCTTCTGGCGCGGCGGGCTCGCCAATATCATGGTGCCTTCGAAACGCGGCGCCCGCGCCTCGAAGGACAAGACGCCATCGAGATCGGCGGAGAGCGTCTTCGGGCCGGGATCGATATTCAAATGAACGCGGGTGCCGTTGCCGTCGGCGGTCTGGCCGGAGGAAACCCGGAACGGATAGCGCGTGCCCAAATGAACGAAATTGCCGTCGCCGCGGATCGAGCCGGCCAGCGAACGCACGTCGCCGGAGAAGGCGATGTCGTTCAGCTCCAGCGCGCCGCGGCTGGCCGCATCATGCAGGGCGATGCGGCCGGTGAGATTGAGGCGATCGATCGCCAGCGAGCCCAGATTGAGCGTTCCGGTCGACGCCGGCCAGTCGATCCGGCCTTTCGGATCGAGCCCGAGATCGAGCGACATGCCGTTGATGGTGAGTTCCGTGGCGCGCACTTCGCCGCGCATCAGCGAACCCAGGCTGAATTCAACGTCGAGCTTGTCGGCGCGTACCTTGCCGAGATCGTTGGCGCCGCCGACCACCACCGAGCGCAGTTGCAATGATGGGGCCGGCAACAGCCGCGCATCGAGCTTGCCGCTGACGCGCACCGGCGTCCCGATGATCCGGGTCGCCTCGGCCTCGAATTGCGGCCGGAATTGATTCCAGTCGATGAAATACGGCCCGACGAGCGCGGCCACGAGCGCAACGATGAAAGCGATTGCCAGGCCGAGCAGCGTCGTCTGCACGGTGTCTCCCCATGAACCCGCCCCGGCACAGACCGCGCCACGCGAACTCAGGGCCGGAGCAGCCCAATATATAGAGAGAAGTGTGGCGAAGTCACAGCGGCATCAACGCCGGAGCCCCTCCGGTTCCCTTTTATTCAGAACCGGAGGCTCGCTCGCGTTGGGGCCATGCGGTTACCAGCTGGCGGGCAGACGCTTCAGGCCGCGGAGCACGAAGGTCGGCCGCCATTCCGGGTTCACCGCGTCATCCAGCCGCAGGTCCGGCAACCGGCGCAGCAGGGTCGAGATCGCGATCTCCGCCTCGATGCGCGCCAACTGGGCGCCGAGGCAGAAGTGGATGCCGCCGCCAAAGGACAGCGGCCGCACATTGGGCCTGGTGATGTCGAGACGTGCGGGGTGATCGGGATAGACCGCCGGGTCGTGGTTGGCCGAGCCGAGCAGGCACAGCACGCTTTCGCCCTTGGGAATGCGCTTGCCGCCGAGGTCTTCGATGTCTTCCAGCGCCACCCGGCCGGTCAGTTGCACCGAGGAATCGTAACGCAGGAACTCCTCGATCGCGTTGGTGATCAGTTCGGGCCTGGCCTTGAGCAGCGCCAGCTGCTCCGGATTGCGATGCAGCGCCAACAGGCCGTTGCCGATCAGGTTGACCGTGGTCTCATGGCCGGCGCCGAACAGCAGGATGATGTTGGCGGTGAGCTCTTCATTGGAGAGCTTGCTGCCTTCCTCCTCGGCCTGCACCAGCTGCGTGATCAGATCGTCGCCGGGATTCTTCCGCCGCAACTCGAACAATTGCTGGAAATACATCGCGGCCATGGCGTTGCCGGCGTTGCCCTGCTGGATCTCGGCCGGCGACAGCGGCACCGGATCAAGCAGCCGTCCGCCATCGCGCGAACCCGCATAGAACGTCTCGCGATGCTCTTCGGGGATTCCGAGCATGTCGCAGATGATGGTGACCGGCAGGCGGAATGCGAAATCCTCGATCAGATCCATTTTCCCCTGGGGAATGATCCGGTCGAGCGTATCGTCGACGACCTGCTGGATGCGCGGGCGCATGTCCTCGACCCGGCGCGCGGTAAACGCTTTGACCACCAACCCGCGCAGGCGGGTGTGGTCGGGCGGATCCTGCTGCAGCATCCAGTGGCCCATGCTGCGGAACACCGGCTCTTCCATGATCTTCGGGCCATAGCGCCGGATCGTGCGTTCGACGTAATCCTTGCCGAAGCGCTTGTCGCGCATCACGAGGCTGACGTCGGCATGCCGGCTGGCGACATAGACGCCGAGCGGCGTCAGATGCACGGGATCGGTGGTGCGCATCCGCTCATAGTGCGGATAGGGGTTGCGGATGAATTCGGTCGACAACGGATTGAATAGCGGTTCGCTCGTCGCAGTCTGAACATGCTCGTTCATGATGACCTCGCTCGTTTTCCACACCGCATTGTTTTGGCTTTATTTTTCAGCGTTTAGGAGGCAGAAAAACGCCCTGCAACTCGATACACTGTTGTATTGAGTTGCATTCTGACCTAAAATCGGCCGATGTCAAGAGTCAGGACCAGACCGACCCGGGACGATACCCGCGACAAACTGTTCGAGGCGGCCGCGCGCGTGTTCGAGGAACAGGGCATCGGCGGCGCCAGCATCGAGACCCTCGCCGCCGCGGCCGGCTTTTCGCGCGGGGCGTTCTATTCGAATTTCACCAGCAAGGACGAATTGATCATCGCGATGCTCGAGAATCACGTCGAGCAATCCATCAAGCGCCTTCACGAACTGCTTGCGAAACACAAAAACCTTCCGGATTTCATCGACGCGCTGAAGACCATGGACCGAAGCGCGCAGGACCCGCTCGGCCGCTCTCCCCTGCTGCACATGGAGATGATCCTGTTCGTGGCGCGCGCCGAAAAGCGCCGGCCCGAACTCGCCAAGCGGCTCCGCGCCCGGCGCAAACTGATTGCCGACATCATCGAGACCACCGCGAACAACAGCGGCAAGGATCCGGTGCTCGCTCCGGCCTGGTGGGGCGCCATCGTGCTGGCGATGGAGGATGGCTTCCGCCTGCACCGCCTGATCGATCCCGAAACCACGCCGGCCGACAGTTTCCTGCGCGCCATCGGCGATCTGGAACGCGCGATCGATGCTGGATCCGTCTGAGCGTCGCTTTCGAGCGTACGCACAATTCGTAGCTCCGGTTCGGAGCTTGAATCACATCCGTCGTGGAGCTGCTAATACTCTGAACTGTTCTTCCGCTTTCGGCGGCATAGCGGAGATGGCCGAACTGGCTGCTGGCTTCGCTCGGTCGCGAATGACCCGAAGCGGGCATCGTCTTCCCGCGTGCGCCGTGGCCGCCTCGTGCTGCCGAATTTCTCGGAAAATGAGCAATATTGCTCAGCGGCAGGGACGATTTGGGCCCATATTGGAATCTTCACCGCCGCATCGCGGCATCTCCCGGTGTGGGGTGGGCGACCATACCACTTCGCCTATTTCTCATCGGTTGGCGTCGCGGAACTCAGGAATAAAATGCGCCTGTCTGCCTTCATTCGGGAAAACTCCAAGGACATCATCGCTGAGTGGGAGAATTTTGCTCGCTCCCTGGTCCCGGCCGCCGAGGGCATGAGCCCGCTTTCGCTGCGCAACCATATTAGCTACATCCTCGCCTTCATAGCTGACGACATTGACACCGTTCAGACCGATTCCGAGCAGACGAACAAGTCGCGCGGCAAGAAGCCCAAGGGCGGAATGGATAGTGTCGCAGAAATTCACGCAGCCCTGCGCCAAGCCGGCGGTTTTAATCTCGATCAGATGGTGTCTGAGTATCGCGCCCTGCGAGCCAGCGTGACCAAGTTATGGGGCGCTCGGAGTGGGGAACCAACTCGCCAGAGCGCGGCAGATTTGGTCCGCTTCAATGAAGCCATCGATCAGGAAACGACGGAATCGATCAGCTATTACTCAAAAAAGGTCGATCATTCCCGTGATCTGTTTCTGGGCGTCCTAGGCCATGACCTTCGCAATCCCATCGGCGCGATGCGGATGTCGGCCGAATTGATCGCGAAAATTGGGTCACTGACGGAGCGCCAGAAGATGCTGGTTGCGCAGGTTGTCACGAGTGCCGACCGCGCGACCGAAATCCTGGATCAGCTTCTCGATCTTACCCGGGCTCGACTTGGATCGGGACTGCATATCCTCCGAGAGGAAATGGACATGGCATTCGTAAGCCAGCAACTGCTTGGGGAGATGCGGAGCCTGCATCCGGACCGAACCTTCACGCTCAAAATTTCGGGGGACACAAAAGGCCATTGGGATAAGCCTCGAATTGGGCAGGTGTTTTCAAATTTGCTTGGCAACGCTGTCCAGTATGGTTTTACAGACCTACCCATAGACGTGACGGTCATTGGCGACTCGAAGGAGGTCTCACTCTCCGTCCATAACGAAGGCGTCCCGATTCCGAAGAACGCCATAGGCGGAATCTTCGAGGCCATGGTTCGTGGAGGAACTGAAGGGATCAACTCGACAAATCTTGGTCTGGGACTTTACATCACGAAGGAAATTGTCTCGGCCCACGGCGGAACGATCAGGGTAAATTCCTCCGAGAAAAACGGCACCACTTTCATCGCGCTTTTCCCTCGAGGCGCTGATGCAGTCATTGTGGCGCAGGATGGCATTCAACCAGACCGCAGCCTTCAAAAAGCAGTCGGATAGGCCGCTTATTTGGCCGCCTCCGCCAGACGAAATGGTTCAGCTTAGGCACCTGGTTTCGGTTCTCGTTCGATCTGGGGCTTGTCATGCAAGACCGTACTCAATAGCGAGTTATGGACCTCAATATGCCCGTTGTAGCTGATGAGGCCGAGCTTGCGGAATTTGTTCATGAAAAAACTGACGCGGGATCGCGTCGTGCCGATCATCTCCGCCAGCGTCTCCTGACTGATCTTGGCGATGACCGGCTCCGGCTTGCTCTCCTTGCCGAAATTCGCCAGCAGCAGAAGAA
>JACDAG010000812.1 GCA_013695565.1 Bradyrhizobium sp. | reverse complement strand
CTCGAAACCGCCGCCGATGCCGCAGGGCGGCATCATTGGTTTATTTCCGGAGCCGGGAGGGTCACGATGAGCGTTGCGATCATCGATTACGGATCCGGCAATCTGCATTCCGCGGCGAAGGCGTTTGAGCGCGCCGCGCGCAGCATGGAGAATCCGCAGAAGATCATGGTGACGCGCGATCCCGAAGTGGTGTTTCGCGCCGATCGCATCGTGCTGCCCGGCGTCGGCGCCTTCGCCGATTGCCGCAGGGGTCTCGATGCCGTCGACGGCATGCTGGAGGCGATGACGGAAGCGGTGCGTTCCAAGGCGCGGCCGTTCTTCGGCATCTGCGTCGGCATGCAGCTGATGGCGACGCGCGGCAAGGAGCACGTCACCACCGACGGGTTCAACTGGATCGCGGGCGACGTCGAAAAGATTACGCCGCGCGAAGAGAATCTGAAAATTCCGCACATGGGCTGGAACACGCTCGACATGGTGCGCGAGCATCCGGTGCTGGAGCGGTTGCCGCTCGGGCCGAAGGGCCTTCACGCCTATTTCGTGCACTCCTATCACCTCAACGCCACCAATGAGGCGGACGTGTTGATCCGCGCCGATTACGGCGGGCCGGTCACGGCGATGGTCGGCAAGGACACCGCGATCGGAACGCAATTTCACCCGGAAAAGAGCCAGCGTTTCGGGCTGAGCCTGATTTCCAACTTTTTGAAATGGAAGCCGTGATTCTTTTTCCCGCCGTCGATCTGAAAAACGGCCAGTGCGTGCGCCTCGAACAGGGCGACATGGCGCGGGCGACCGTGTTCAACCTCGAACCCGCGGCGCAGGCGCGCGCCTTCGCCGATCAGGGGTTTGAATATCTGCATGTCGTCGATCTCGACGGGGCTTTCGCGGGCAAACCGATGAATGCGCTAGCCGTCGAAGGTATGCTGAAGGCGGTCACGATGCCGGTGCAGCTCGGCGGCGGCATTCGCGATCTCACAACCATCGAAGCCTGGCTCGACAAGGGCATTGCGCGGGTGATCATCGGCACCGCGGCGGTGCGCGATCCCGAATTGGTGAAGAGTGCCGCGAAGAAATTCCCCGGCCGCGTCGCGGTCGGTCTCGATGCCCGCGACGGCAAGGTTGCGGTCGAAGGCTGGGCCGAGACTTCGCAGGTGACCGTGCTCGAAATTGCGCAGCGGTTCGAGGATGCCGGCGTTGCCGCGATTATCTTCACCGACATCGCCCGCGATGGCCTGCTCAAGGGCCTCAACCTCGACGCGACGATTGCGCTGGCCGAGAGCATCTCCATCCCCGTCATCGCTTCCGGCGGTTTTGCCTCGATCGAGGACGTCAAGGCGCTGCTCGAGCCGCGTGCCAAAAAACTTGCCGGCGCGATCGCGGGCCGCGCGCTCTATGACGGCCGGCTCAATCCCGCCGCCGCATTGACGCTGATCCGCAACGCGCGTAGCGCGGCCTAGAGCCATGGTTGAAACCATGGCTCTAGCTCTTTATTTTGACGCGTTTTCTTCACGCGAACCGGTACCCACTTCGCTTGAAAACGCTATGGGAGCTTTTGGATGTTCAAGGTCCGCGTGATCCCCTGTCTCGACGTCAAGGACGGCCGCGTGGTCAAGGGCGTCAACTTCGTCGATCTGCGCGACGCCGGCGATCCCGTGGAAGCAGCGATTGCGTATGACGCGGCCGGCGCCGACGAGCTTTGCTTCCTCGACATCACCGCCACCCACGAAAACCGTGGCACCATGCTCGACGTGGTGCGGCGTACGGCGGAAGCCTGCTTCATGCCGCTGACGGTCGGCGGCGGGGTCCGCACCGTCGATGACATCAAGGTGCTGCTGCGCTCGGGCGCCGACAAGGTCTCGATCAACAGTGCGGCGGTCAGTAACCGCGAATTCGTCAAGCAGGGCGCCGAGAAATTCGGCGAACAATGCATCGTGGTCGCGATCGACGCCAAGCGGGTCAAGCGCGCCGGCGGCGGCGAACGCTGGGAGATATTCACCCACGGCGGGCGCAATTCGACCGGGATCGACGCCATCGAATATGCCCAGGAAGTGGTCTCGCTCGGCGCCGGCGAAATCCTGCTGACCTCGATGGACCGCGACGGCACACGGCAAGGCTTCGACCTGCCGCTGACCCAGGCGATCGCCGACAGTGTTCCCGTACCGGTAATCGCATCCGGCGGCGTCGGTAACCTCGACCATCTCGTCGACGGCATCCGCCAGGGCCACGCCACGGCCGTCCTGGCCGCCTCGATATTCCACTTCGGCGAATTTACCATACGCCAGGCCAAGGAGCACATGGTCCGCGCCGGCCTGCCGATGCGGCTCGATCCCTGACGACTCCCCGTCACAAAAGTGCTAAGTCCGGTGCTGGGATGGCGCGGGATTTCAGCCGGCGCATGTGTTGAGTTCAGTCGATGCCGCGTTTCACGATTCATGATCTGGCCGCCACCATCGATGCACGGGCCGCATCGACAGGAGAGGTGTCCTACACCAGGAAGCTGCTCGACAAGGGCGCGGAGCACTGCGCCAAGAAGCTCGGTGAGGAAGCGGTCGAGACCGTGATCGCCGCGGTCGAGAACGACCGCGATCACCTGATCGCCGAGAGCGCCGATTTGCTGTTTCACCTGCTGGTGCTGCTGAAGGCGCGCGGCGTGACGCTGGAAGAAGTCGAGACCGCGCTGGGACAGCGCACCAACCAATCCGGTCTGGAAGAGAAGGCTGCGCGCAAGCGCGACTAGTGCATCAAGGGCGACGCCATGGATATTCGGGCTCCGGACCAGCAATATAATCCCTACCGGATATTCACGCGCGAGCAGTGGGCGCGATTGCGCGACGACACGCCGATGACGCTGGAGCCGGGCGAGTTCGAGCGGCTGCGTTCGCTGCATGACCGCCTCGACATGCGGG
>JACDAG010000810.1 GCA_013695565.1 Bradyrhizobium sp. | reverse complement strand
GTGCACAAGAAAGTGCGCACATGAGCATACAGGGCAGCGGAGAACATCCGACATTCCCTGCGCAATGGCTTTACGGCTTATAGCGAGCTCTCCCCGGAGAACGGCTCTTTTGCCTCCGTTGCGCCCTGGGAAGTCGAATGCCTCCCAGGTGCATAGACGCCAGCAACGCGACGTCAGGACCACACGCCTTTGCCGTACGCGTCAGCTACGGTCGTCTCCGTGACTTCAGCGTCCACCGCGACCCGTCCCTCGTTGTGACGATGGCCAACGCCCCTCTGATTGGGACGGGATAACCAAAGATGTGCCCGTGATTTGGGGTCAATGAAAACAAAAACATTTTCGATTCACCCTGATTTTTGGCTTGACATTATTTCCGGAAATCAGAATTTATTTGCCCGTCGGGTTAATTCGCCGCACTTTTTTGACTTGCCAAAGCGCAACTCGGCTCTTTCACGTTGGAGAACGACACACTACGCTGTCGCTGACGCAGCAAGCTTGCCCGACCAATCAAGCAGGCACCTGCGCAAGGGAGGGGAAATGATGCCGACGCTCACGCCCGTGAACCGCCGTAAAATATTGACCATGCTCGGCGGCTCGATCGCCGCGCCGTATCTCGTGCCCCGCAACGCGTTCGCACAGGAGGCCTGGCCGGTACGGCAGGTGAAATACGTCAACGGTTTCCCGGCCGGCGGCGCCACCGATACGCTGTCGCGGATCATCTGTCAGAAGATGAGCGAACTGTCCGGACAGACCTTCGTCGTCGAGAACAAGGGCGGTGCGGGCGGCGTGCTGGGCGCGGATGCGGTGGCGAAATCGCCGCCGGACGGATACACGGTCGGTCTCGGCGGCATCGCCAGCAACGTGCTCGCGATAGGAAGCTACGCCAAACTTCCGTATGACCCGCGCGGCGATTTCACCTTCATCGGCGGCATGTGGCAGTTGCCCAATATCCTTGTCGCGCGGAAGGATCTGTTCTCCTCCGACATCAAGGAATTGCTGGCCGCGTTCAAGAAGGAGCCGAAGAAATACACCTATGCCTCGGCGGGCTTCGGCACCACGCTGCATTTGTCGGGCGAGATGATGAACAGCATGGGCGGCGTGGAGGTGAACCACATTCCGTATCGCGGCGCCGGGCCGGCCCTGACCGATCTGCTCGGCGGCCGCGTCGATCTCCTGTTCGACAATCTGCCGGGCTCGCTGCCGAGCGTGCGTGCCGGCCAGGTCAAGGCCGTAGCCGTCACCTCCGTGAAGCGCATTCCCGAGCTTCCTGACGTGCCCACCATGGCCGAGGTGCTGCCGGGATACGCGATGACATCCTGGACCGCGCTGATCGGGCCCGCGAACATGAAGCCCGATCTGGTCGCGCAGGTGAACGCGCTCACCATGAAGGCGCTCGCCGATCGCGGCTTGCAGGAGCGTTACGGCGAACTCGGCGCCACGCCGTGGCCGGCGTCGTCAGCCGAGATCAGCAAATTCCGCGACGATGAGGAAAAGCGGCTGCTGCCGATCATGCAGGCGGCCGGGATCAAGCCGGGGTGAGGGGGGTCTGGCGGTCTGCGAGGCTCCGCGTCGAAGCCGCCACCGCCGTGAATGATGTCGTTGCCGTCGCCACCGTCGCGCAAGCTATCCGGCATCAGTGTGATGCAGGTCACTTACTGGCGGTTGCCTGGGGAGCCGCGCATCATTTCAAGATGGGGCATTTGCAGGCATCGACGGAACGGGACGAATAGCCGAGGCCGCAGCCGTGCTTGGTCGCAGGCAGCTTGACGTTTCGGTGCGTGTGACTGGTCGCGTCGGAAAATTCTCGATCGATCGTTTGGTGCGATGTCTGGATCGTCGGGATTACAAAGTAGACGTTGTTGTACGCCACAAGCCGCGCCGGACATCATGGAGCAGCCCCAACCCTCAACCGATCATCTCGACCTTGCCGCTGTCCAGCCGGTAGATGCCGCCGACGATCTTGATCTTGCCCTCGGCCGCGGCGGCGCTGAGAATTGGCGTCGCCGATTTGAGCTTGGCGACAACGTCGATAACATTTTTGCGCGTGGCGTTGGCGAGCAGGTCGCCCGGCTGGTCTTTGGTCGCCTTGACCGCAGGCGCCAGTGCGTTGACCAGCGACGGCAGATGGCCGGGCAGGGTGGTATTGTCCTTCAGCGACTTGATCGTGGCATCGACGGCGCCGCAACTGTCGTGGCCCAGCACCAGGATCAGCGGCGAGTTGAGCACGGCGGCGCCATACTCCAGACTCGCGACCGTGTCGTCATTGGCGAAATTGCCGGCGACCCGGCAGACGAACAGATCGCCGCGGCCGCTGTCGAATGCATATTCGGGTGCGATGCGGGAATCCGCGCAGCTCAGGATGCTGGCAAAGGGATTCTGGCCACCAACCAGCGCTTCGCGCTCACTCTTGAAATCGTGCCGGCGCGAGACGCCCTCGACGTAGCGCGCATTACCCTTCATCAATCGGTCGAGCGCTGCGGCCGGAGACATCTGGTTCTGCGGCTTCGGCGGCGGCTTTGTGTCCTTGGCAAAGGCCGATGGGGCAAAGGCAAGCGGTGCCAAGGCCAGTCCTGCCGCGATCCCGCCTGCGAATTGAAGGAAGCGGCGGCGTGAGGTATCCGGACGTGCAGCAGCGTTGCTGATATCGCAGATGCGGCACATGGCGGTACTCCTTGGGAAGACGAAGACGATGCCGACGTTTATGTCACCGCGGGAGGCGCGAAGCAATCCGCCTGCGCTCTTCGAGCTTCGGCGCGACAGGTCCGCCTTCTCACAGCGCTATGGCGGACAGTCCGTAGGATGGGTAGAGCCACCGGGTCGCGCGAATGCGCGCCCGATGATAAACTCCGCGAAACCCATCGTCGCGCCACGGACTGGAATTGATGGGTATCGCTTCGCTCCACCCATCCTACGTCCTACATCCTACGCCCGCGACGACGCCTGCCGCGATACGCTGTAGGCGTCCCAGCTGCCCCAGCTCACTTGCGCGAGGCTTCGCAGATCGGTTGCCAGTGGCCGCTTGGTTTGTCTTTCGTGCGCAGCGATGCATCGCAGGGATTCGGCGATCTTTCGATTGAGATCGGTCAGCGTTTTTTGTTGCGCGTGGCCGGCCGCGCCGGACATCTCGCCGACCCGGAAGCGGGCGATTTCCAATGCCTTGACGGCCGCGCGGTTCTTTTTGAGCTGAACCCGGTGCCAGGCGATGTTGCTATTGCTTTCAGCGATCATGTTTGCAGCCGCGATCAAAATGACGGGGCAAGAGACGGGCGCTTTGACGTGCCACCGGATGGCCGCCGTCTCCTGGAACCTCAAGGATGGGTCGGCTTGGTTAATGCAGGGTTAATGGCGGGGTAATGTTCGCCAGCGCAACGCCACTGGCAGCCTCACCGCTGCTCCGCCGTTGCCGGCTTCTGGTCGTCATCCGCCAGGCACCGGATCACGAACGCGGTCCAGTCGCGCGGCAGGATCTTGGCAACATAGGCCTTGCGGCGGCATTCGAGTTGCTCGGCCTTCTTGGCGTTCGCCTTCTCCTCGGTGAGCGAGGATTGCCGGATCCGGCGCAGCGTCACCGGCTCGCCGTCGGACTCGAATTGCAGTTCGAATTTCCGGCCATCCCTGGCGGTCGCCGCGCAGGTGATGCTGGAGACCTGTCGCGTCGCGATGATCCCGATCTGCCGGCATACGCCGGTCGAGGATTCGATCAACGGCACCGGCAGGCCGTCGACCTTCGGCCGGTCCTTGGAATTCAGCAGCATCCGGTCGACCTGCAGCTCGTAGACGTTGTCCTGTTCGCGGCGGCCGGTGTCGCCTGAAAACGAGATGATGTGGCTGTGGTCCCGGGGATCGTCGAGCACGATGGTGAAATGCGCGCGGCCTTGCTGGCCG
>JACDAG010000788.1 GCA_013695565.1 Bradyrhizobium sp. | reverse complement strand
GCATCGCGCAATTCCTGCGTGAGACCGCCGGCGGCGCCATGGGCATGCGCTACGAAGCTCCGGCGATACACCGGGACGGTCACGAATTCTTTGTCGAAGTGTCGCTCACGGCGCTCCGCCGCGGCGAGGGCTACGTCATCAACGCCTTTGTCAGGGACATCACCCAGGCGCGGACCGCCGAAGCGCAATTGATCCAGGCGCTGAAGATGGAATCGCTCGGTCAACTGACCGGCGGCGTCGCCCATGACTTCAACAACATGCTGACCGTGATCACCGGTACGATCGAAATCCTGGCCGACGGCGTCAAGGATGTCCCGCATCTGGCGTCGATTACAAAGTTGATCAGCGATGCGGCCGACAGGGGCGCAAGCCTTACCGCAAGCCTGCTGGCGTTTGCCCGCAAGCAGCCGCTGCAGCCGGCCGAAATCGACGTCAACGAGTTGATCGGCGAGGCCGTGCGATTGCTGTCGCCCATTCTCGGCAAGCACATCGAAATCGAAACCGCCGTGAGCGAGGATGCGTGGCCGGCGTTCGTGGACCGAAGCCAGCTTTCCGCGGCACTCGTCAACCTTGCGATCAACGCCCGGGACGCCATGCCCAATGGCGGAAAGTTGATCTTTGCGACCGGCAATTTCACGCTCGGCGTTCCCGAGGCGACGGCGCGGGGCGTCGAACGCGCCGGCGACTATGTGGGCATCGAGGTCCGCGATACCGGCACCGGCATTCCGCGGGCCCTTCTCGACCGGATATTCGATCCGTTCTTCTCCACCAAGGAAGTTGGCCAGGGGACGGGGCTCGGGCTCAGCATGGTGTTTGGCTTCGCCAAACAGTCCCATGGCAGCGTCGACGTGCGCAGCGACGAAGGCAAGGGCACGACGTTCCGGATCTATCTGCCCAAAGCCGACATGAGCGCGCTGCAGCCACCGGCGCAGGACGATCCGCCGGTGCGGGGGGGCAACGAAACCATCCTGTGCGTCGAGGACGACCGCAAGATCCGCGACTATGTGACGATGCAGCTCGAGACCCTCGGTTACAAGGTGATCGTGGCTGGGAACGCCGACGAAGCCCTTGTCATCGTCCGCCAGGGCACTGCGTTCGACCTCCTGTTCACCGATATCGTGATGCCCGGCAGCATGAATGGCAGACAGCTGGCTGAAACGCTGATGGACGGGCGGCCGTCGCTCCGGGTGCTCTTTACCTCCGGATACAGCGATGGAGCATTGCCGCTGCAGGGCCGCGCGGGGCAGGGGATTCCGCTTCTGACCAAGCCCTACCGGCGCGCGGAGCTGGCGCGGATGCTGCGCCGCTGTCTTGATATTGCGGTCGATCCGGCCGGCGATCCGATACCGACGCCATACTCCGTGCAGCCGGACGTCGAGCGTTTCCTTCGCAAGAATCCGCCGAAAGAGGAATGATTTTTCATTCGCGTTGCCTTTATCGGGCGTCGATGCCGTTAAAACAAAAAGCGCTCCGTTGGAAGCGCCTTTTGGATTATGGCGCGCTAAACATCGACAGTTGAGTGCACTGTCACCGCAACCGCAGGAGAATTTTGGAGATCGTATCGGTGGCACAATCGTGTCGGCTACTGCCGGTGGCCTCGCGTCCGTCGCGGGGGGTGGAAAATTCGCAAACGGTGCTATTACAGGGGCGTTTGGGTATCTGTTCAATGCGGCTGCGGGAGCGTCTAGGTGGTGGCTAGAACGGATGCAGATGGGCAGTGATGCGCACCGCACTTTTCAAAGTTGGCTCCTTGACCAGCAGCAATCTGGCTACTTTGTAGAGAGTTCATCTGATCTTCGGATGAACACATTTGAAGGGCGTGTAGATGTTGGAAACAATAATTTCGAAAGAAATTTGGGAGATCAAGCCAAATAGCATTTACGGTCAAATCACGGCGCCGCTTGAGGCTGCATCGTGCGCTTCGACAAGCAAGGGCCCACTAGCATACCAAGTCGGCGGGTTTGGCTTGCCCATGCCAAGCGGACCACTGGTTGGAATCGTGGGCAGTTATACCTTATCAGAATGCGGGAGATGGGGCTATTCTTTGGAGCGAATCTATCAATACAGGAAGCTACAGCTACAGCTTCAGTAGCCAGCCGGGTGCAAATGGTATTTTTGTGCCACCGTCGGTTTGGACTATCCTTTTGCGGTGAGATGTTATGATGGAAGATTACCCCCTTCTGAACGTGGTGGCAAACTGGCCAGGCCGTGTTTCGACGCAGCTTGTCTTTGAGGAGCGCGGCTTCTTGGTCCACAGGGCATGGCAGAATCGAATGATTGAGTTCTGCGGTGAACACCAGGCGGACTTGCTCAATCGATATTGGGATGAAGTCGCGTTGGAGACAATGCGGTGCGCAGGAAAGGTAATTTCGGACGAGCGGATATTCGGTATTGAACCAAGATACCGGTCTGCATTTTTGGACGAACTCTCTGCGGCCAGGAATGTTGTCGAGCCTCAATTTCGCTATCCCCTCCTTATCAGATGCTTGTTTGAGCATTTCAAGAAAACTGGGCTTGATGCAGAGTTCAGAATGAGCGAAGCAGCCTTCATAAAGAAGCAGAAGAAGCACGAGAGCGAGCGTTTAGGAATTCAGACGGCAGGTTGGACAGGAAAGAAACGGGACGTCATTCCCTTTATTGATGCGTTTTGTTCGACGCAAGCATTTGAACACCGTCGTAATCGCTGGAACAAGAATCTAAATTGCGGCCTTGTCTTCGAAGTCAGCACTGATCTCGGGGGGAGTCCTTATTGTACCCAAATGCCATTGATATTTCGGAAATTCCACGCGGGCGATCCTAAATTTGCGGTTGAGTTGAAAGGGAATGACCCGTTTGATCGGCTTGTCTACGGAAGTCGATTATACGGGGGAGGAGGGGATGCCAGCGATTTTGTTTTGGGAGTTCGGGCTAACATCGAGCTGTTCGATGTAATCGCCGCATCCTTTGGAAATTCTCAGCAAACTTAGAATCTCAAGTCGCGGTGACAGTGCTGGACTGACAATGGGCTTAACTCTTAGTGCCTACTGCCCGCGAAGGCATGGTTGGGACCACGCGGATTGGCGACGTCTGATCCGTCGCCCTTTTGTGTGAATCATCGGCAGACGGGCGATTCACGTTTGTTGTCGGACGACAGGCGTGTCGCACACGATCATCGATACTTACGGCCGTCTCAAGAATGCACGCTCGAAGAATCATGTGCATTACCTGCGCGAAGATTGCACTTCCCGATATTCACCCGCAGAGAATGTGTACAAGAGGAGGTTGAAAATGTTTGGCGCGCTATAGCGACTCGCAGGAGTGGTTGCGTTGCGTCAATGCCAACGGCATGTACCGGATCGCCGCCGCCGACCGGGCCGTGGTTGGCGCCGCGATCAGGACCGAAGACAACGAGGCTGGAGACTGATCGGCAGCGGCCTACAGATCGTGCAGCTCAAATACGTGTCCGCCTCCGAAATCCGGCGCGTGCTGGAAACGATCGCGCCGCGCGGCGGCATCGTCCGCACCGACGACTGTCACCGCAAATTGCGAAGTTGGTATTTGACCCTTCGTCGTCGCTGGGTCTGGGATGATGGGTATCTCTTCCGCTCCACCCATCCTACGGACTCAACACGCACGAGCCGCCGACGCGGCCAAAACAAAAGGCGCTCCCTTCGGAGCGCCTTTCGCATTCGTGAACCGTGATGTCGGCGGCGCGAACGCCGCGGTAAATCACAGCGAATAGTACATGTCGAATTCGACCGGATGCGGGGTCATCTCGAAGCGCTCGACTTCGGTCATCTTCAACTCGATGTAGCTGTCGATGAAGTCGTCGTCGAACACGCCGCCGTTCTTGAGGAAGGCGCGGTTCTTGTCGAGACTCTCCAACGCCTCGCGCAAGCTGCCGCACACCGTCGGGATCTGCTTCAGTTCTTCCTTCGGCAGGTCGTAGAGATCCTTGTCCATCGCCGGGCCCGGATCGATCTTGTTCTTGATGCCGTCGAGGCCGGCCATCAGCATCGCGGCAAAGGCGAGATACGGATTGGCCATCGGGTCGGGGAAACGCACCTCGACGCGCTTGGCCTTCGGGTTGGCGGTGTAGGGGATGCGGCAGGAAGCCGAACGGTTGCGCGCGGAATAGGCGAGCAGCACGGGGGCTTCATAGCCCGGGACCAGACGCTTGTAGGAGTTGGTCGACGGATTGGTGAAAGCGTTGAGCGCCTTGGCGTGCTTGATGATGCCGCCGATGTAATGGAGGCAGGTTTCCGAGAGGTCGGCATATTTGTTGCCGGCGAACACCGGCTTACCACCCTTCCAGATCGACTGATGGCAGTGCATGCCCGAGCCGTTGTCGCCGTAGACCGGCTTCGGCATGAACGTCGCCGTCTTGCCGTAGATGTGCGCGACCTGGTGGATGCAATATTTGTAGATCTGCATCTGGTCGGCCATCAGCGTCAGCGTGTCGAACTTCATGCCGAGCTCGTGCTGGGCGGAAGCGACTTCATGGTGATGCTTCTCGACCTTGACGCCCATCTTGGCCATGGCGCCGAGCATTTCGGAGCGCATGTCCTGCACCGAGTCCTGCGGCGGGACCGGGAAGTAGCCCGCCTTGGTGCGGATGCGGTGGCCGAGATTGCCGCCCTCATACTCGGTATCCGAATTGATCGGCAGTTCCGAGGAGTCGAGCTTGAAGCCGGTGTTGTAGGGCGTGGTCTGGTAGCGGACGTCGTCGAATACGAAGAACTCGGCTTCCGGTCCGAAGAACACGGTGTCGCCAACGCCCATCGACTTGACCATCGCTTCGGCCTTCTTGGCCATGCCGCGCGGGTCGCGGTTATAGGGCTCGCCGGTGGTCGGCTCGAGCACGTCGCAGGTGATGACCATGGTGGTTTCGGCGAAGAACGGATCGATCGTCGCGGTGACCGGATCGGGCATCAGGCACATGTCGGATTCGTTGATCGCCTTCCAGCCGGCAATCGACGAGCCGTCGAACATGGTTCCTTCGGCAAAGATTTCCTCGTCGATCATGCCGATGTCGAAAGTCACGTGCTGCCACTTGCCACGCGGGTCGGTGAAGCGCAGGTCGACGTATTTTACGTCGTTGTCCTTGATCGATTTCAGGACGTCTTTGGCGGTCTTCATGAATACCCCTTTTGGTTTCCAGGACTCTGCGACAACGACACTTCGCGAACGATGTGGTGATAAATCGCAAACGAAATCAGGCTGCCGAAGCAGCCCTTTTCTTGTTTTTCAGTCGCAAAATGCGGGATAGCACCCGGCTTAGATAGCGTCCAGCCCGGATTCTCCGGTTCTGATCCGGATCGCTTCTTCGATGTTGGAGACGAAGATTTTGCCGTCGCCGATGCGGCCGGTCTGGGCAGCACGGCGGATCGCATCGATGGCTTTCTCGACCAGATCATCCCCGATCACGATCTCGATTTTGACCTTGGGCAGGAAGTCCACGATGTATTCCGCAC
>JACDAG010000746.1 GCA_013695565.1 Bradyrhizobium sp. | reverse complement strand
CCGCTGGCCTATGCGGTGCTGATGCCGGCGCTCTATACGCCGATGATCGTGATGCTGCTCGGCCTGGTGTTCCGCGGCGTCGCCTTTGAATTCCGCTGGCGCACCCAGAGCGAACGCAACAAATGGGACATCGCGTTTGCCGGCGGCTCGCTGCTGGCGACGCTGGCGCAGGGCATTGCCCTCGGCGCCATCCTGCAGGGCATCCAGGTCTCGGGCCGGCATTATGGCGGTGGCTGGTGGGACTGGCTGACGCCGTTTTCGATCCTGACCGGCATTGCGTTGGTGATCGGCTATGCGCTGCTGGGGGCGACCTGGCTGGTCATGAAGACCGAGGGCGAATTGCGCGACCGCGCCTATGATCTGAGCTGGGTATTGCTGTTCGCGATGCTGGGCGCGATCGGTGTGGTCAGCATCGCGACGCCGTTCCTGAACGTGCAGTACACCCAGCGCTGGTTCGCCTGGCCCAACATCATCCTGACCGCGCCGGTGCCGATCGCGGTCGCCGGCGTCACCGTGTTGCTGTTACGCAGCCTCGCCAACAAACATGACTACCAGCCGTTCTTCCTGACGCTGGCGCTGTTCGCGCTGTCCTATGCCGGGCTCGGCATCAGCATGTATCCCTACATCGTGCCGCAGAGCATCACGATCTGGCAGGCGGCCTCGCCGGAAAACAGCCAGATCTTCATGCTGTTCGGCGTCGCCATCCTGATCCCGCTGATCCTCGGCTATACCGCCTGGGCCTATTGGGTGTTCCGCGGCAAGGTCAAAGCCGGAAGCGGCTATCATTGATGCATAAAGCGTTTTCCAGCGAAGTGGACCCCGGTTCGCGTCAAGAAAACGCGTCAAATCAGGAATCCCAGCCGACACCACGCCCGCTGACGCAGCGCCTGCTATGGTTTGCAGCCCTTTGGCTCGGCGGCGTCGGCACCGTGACGCTGATCTCCTACGGGCTGCGGCTGTGGATCGCGCCGAAATGACCTCTCCGCCACAATCAGCCGGGATCGTGAGATCAGAAAATAGAAGCCATTCCAGCAAGATACCTGTAGCGTCGCCCTAAACTTGCCATCAAGCGGGCCCTGAGATTTGATGGTTCCGCTGATTTGGCCACAAGCGCCAACCCATTGGCCAACGCGCCAACAAGGAGAGCTCCGCAATGACGAAGTTTCGGCACCTGATCTGGATGTTGATCGCGACGGGCGGTCTGGTCCTCTCAGCCTCGCAGAGCAACGCGCAACTGCGGCAGCCCGATGTGGGCGACCAGCCGGGGCTGCTCGCCGATGACGCCGTCCAGCTCGATCCGCAATACAAGAAGACGGCGGTGCTCTACCGCACCAACGAAGCGCCGGGCACCATCATCGTGGTCACGGCCGAGCGCCATCTCTATCTGATCCAGGGCGGCGGCCGCGCGCTGCGCTACGGCATCGGCGTCGGCCGCGAGGGTTTCACCTGGCAGGGCCTCGTCAACATCACGCAGAAGAAGGAATGGCCGGACTGGACGCCGCCGCCGGAAATGATCCAGCGCCAGCCCTATCTGCCGCGCTTCATGGCCGGCGGCCCCGGCAACCCGCTCGGCGCGCGCGCGATGTATCTCGGCACCACCGTCTATCGTATCCACGGCACCAACCGGCCCGATACCATCGGCACCGCCGTGTCCTCCGGCTGCTTCCGGCTCGTCAATGCCGACGTCGCCGATCTCTATGAGCGCGTCCCGGTCGGCACCAAGGTGATCATCCGGCAGAAGCCCGAACTGTAACCGCGACACATCCTCGTCCTCCCGCAGCCGATCCATTTCCCCTGACTTGGTGAGCTAAACAATGCTACGTACATTTAGAGGCGGCCTCCTTATCGGGCTGGCGGTCGCGATCGCGGTCGCGGCTGGCGCAATCACCTATGAGCGCTACGACACCAAGACCCTGAAGCGGACGCTCAAGCGCGGCGAAGTCCTGTGCGGCGTCAACAAGGGCCTGCCGGGCTTCTCGATTCCGAACGACAAGGGCGAATGGGCCGGCTTCGACGTCGATTTCTGCCGCGCGGTGGCGGCCGCGATCTTCAACGATCCGAAGAAGATCCAGTTCGTGGCGCTCGAAGCCAGCGAGCGCTTCAAGGAGCTGCAGAGCCGCAAGGTCGACATCCTCTCGCGCAACTCCACCTGGAGCATGTCGCGCGAAACCAATTACGACCTCTATTTCCCGGCGGTCGCCTATTATGACGGCCAGGGCTTCATGCTGCCGGCCTCGCGCAAGATCGATTCGGCGCTGGACCTCAACAACAGCAAGGTTTGCGTGCAGGAGGGGACGACGACACTGCTCAACCTCGCCGACTATTTCCGCGCCAACAACATGAAATATACCGAGGTGAAGTTTCCCAAGCTGGAAGAGGTGCTCAAGGCCTACGAGTCCGGCAAATGTGACACCTTCACCGCCGATGTTTCCCAGCTCTACGCACTCCGGTTGAACCTGACCCAGCCGAACGACAACGTCATCCTGCCCGACGTCATCTCCAAGGAGCCGCTGGCCCCCGTGGTTCGCCAGCGCGACGACGACTGGATGATGCTCGTGAAGTGGACGCTGTACGCGATGATCAATGCCGAAGAGCTCGGCGTCACCTCGAAAAACATCGACGAGGCGCTGAAGTCGACGAAGCCCGACGTGATGCGACTGGTCGGCACCGAAGGCTCGTATGGCGAGGACATCGGCCTCACCAAGGACTGGGCCGCCCGCATCATCCGCCATGTCGGCAATTACGGCGAAGTCTACGAGCGCAACGTCGGCGGTGAATCGCGGCTGAAGATTCCCCGCGGGCTGAACTCGCTCTGGAGCAACGGCGGCATCCAGTACGCGCCGCCGATCAGGTAAAGCCTTCCGCCGTCATTGCCTGCGACAAACGCAAAGCGTTTGCGCAAGGGAGCAAAGCGACGAAGCAATCCAGACTTTCTTCGTGACGCTGGATTGCTTCGCTTCGCTCGCAATGACGGGAAAACGCAACCAACCCACCATCACCGCGACGCGGCAACTACCGCTCAATAACTCTTCAGCCGCGCCAGTTGATCGGCGTGATAATTGCTGTCGCCGAACAGTTCCTGGCAGACCCGGGCGCGCTTCATGAAGAAGCCGATGTCGAACTGGTCGGTCATGCCCATGCCGCCATGCATCTGCACGCCTTCCTGCACCGCCCGCGTTGCGGTGGTTCCGGCGCGGGCCTTGGCGACCGCGACCGCCGCACCGGCCTTGTCGAAATCGCCGTCCAGCGTCTGCAGCGCCTTCAACACCGCGGCGCGGGTGATTTCGATATCGATATAGAGTTCGGCGGCGCGGTGCTGCAGCGCCTGGAATTCGCCGATCAATTTTCCGAATTGCTTGCGCTCCTTGAGATAGCCGACGGTGCGGCCGAACACTTCTTCGCTGAGGCCGACCATTTCGGAAGCCACCGCGCCGCGGCCGATATTGAGCACGCCTTCCAGCAGGGCAAATCCCTGATCGACCTCACCAAGCACACCGTCGGCATTGACC
>JACDAG010000697.1 GCA_013695565.1 Bradyrhizobium sp. | reverse complement strand
CCATCCACGCCTGCGAACGCTATTACCCCGCGTTCCAGTTCGTGGTCTGGGCCGGCAAGACCGCGTCGGAAGCCATGAGCGCGGCGATGTTCGATACCGAGGGCGAGGCGTAGGCCCTTCCCCATCGTCGTCCCTGCGAACGCTCAGATGCGCAATTGCGCATCGGGGGACCCATACGCCGTGACGTCGATGATTCAAGCAAACCGCTTGTGGCCAGTCCCTCGCTTTACTAGAACCGCTGGTGGTTATGGGTCCCGGCCTTCGCCGGGACGACGAAAGAGTATTTTCCATGTCGTCGTCAACCAACGCACTGAAAAACCTCCACGGCACCATCGCGCTGGCAGGCGCCGGCAAGATGGGCGGCGCGATGCTGACCGGCTGGCTGGCGCAGGGGCTTGATCCCCAGCGCGTCGTCGTGATCGAGCCGCATCCCTCCGATGAGATCAAGGCGCTCGCTGGCATCCGCCTCAACCCGACGCCCAGGGATGCCGGCGAGGTCGATACGCTGGTGGTCGCGGTGAAACCGCAATCGTTCCGCGAAGCCGGCTCGGCGCTGAAATCATTCACGGGATCTTCCACGCTCGTGGTCTCGATCATGGCGGGCACGACGATTGCCGTATTAGAGGCGGTCGTCGGCGGCAGCGTGGTGCGCGCCATGCCGAACACGCCGGCGGCAATCGGCCGCGGCATCACGGTCGCGGTCGCGGCGAAAAAAGTCAGCGCCGCGCAGCGCGCAATCGCCGATGCGCTGCTGCGCGCCACCGGTTCGGTCGAATGGGTCGACAAGGAAAGCCTGATGGATGCTGTGACCGCCGTCTCCGGCTCGGGACCCGCCTACGTGTTCCTGCTCGCCGAGGAACTCGCCCGCGCCGGCGTCGCCGCCGGATTGCCGGAGGAGCTTGCCACCAAGCTCGCGCGCGAAACCGTCGCCGGCTCCGGCGAATTGCTGCACCGTTCGGATCTGTCGTCGGCAACCTTGCGCCAGAACGTCACCTCGCCCGGCGGTACCACGGCGGCGGCGCTCGAAGTGCTGATGAGCCCGGACGGCATGGAGAAGCTGATGACGCGCGCGGTAGCGGCGGCCACGCAGCGCTCGAAGGATCTGGCGAAGTAATCAGAGACGTAGTCGGACTTCGTAGGGTGGGCAAAGCGAAGCGTGCCCACCATTCAGAGCAACATCGTGGAAAGATGGTGGGCACGGCGCAAAGGCGCCTTTGCCCACCCTACGCTTCTGAGTACGCGGCTACTTCGCAGCCAGCCGCTTGTTGAACTCTCGACATTGACGAGGCCGCGGGCGTGGCGGCCGTCGCCGATCTTGCGCTCGCCTTCGAACGCCTCGACCTCGAAGCGGATCACGCGGCGCTCCACCGCGATCACTTTCGCCGTGGTCCGCACCAATGAGCCGACCAGCGAGGCACCGATATGGCGGATATCGACTTCGGTGCCGACCGTGACCCAGCCCGGCTGCAGATGACCGCGGATGGCATCGCCCGACGCCATCTCCATTTCCAGGATCATCATCGGCGTCGCATAGACCATCGGCATACCAGGCACGAAATGCCCGACCGTGCGCTCCGGCGGCACCACCAGCGTGCGCTCGGCGCTCATGCCGATCTTGAGGAAGTCGCGTGCGTCCATGGATGGTCCCGCAAAACAGGTGTCGTCCCGGCCTTGCGCGCAGATGCGCAATTGCGCATCGGGGGACCCATAACCACAACCGTTCATGTTGCGCAAAGCTGGAGCTACAGCCCAGCATAACAACAAACATCGGTAGTTATGGGTCCCCGCGTTCGCAGGGACGACAATGGAGAGTTACTTCTTCGCCGCCGCGCGCTCAACAAACGTCTTGCCGCCCTTCATCTTGTGGGCGAGCGGCGCTTCGTTGATCTGGATCACGACCGCATCGGCATCGACGCCGAGGTTTTTGACCAGCGCCTGCGTGATGTCGCGCATCATGCCGGCCTTCTGATCGTCGGTGCGGCCGGCGGCCATGCTGATGGTAATTTCGGGCATTTTTTCTTCTCCCTTTTTGTTTCCGTCATGGCCAGCCTTTTTCCGGGCAATCACGTCCCCGCCATCAAACAAGACGGCGATGCCCGGCACAAGGCCGGGCATAACGCTTCCGGCGAATAGCTATCCCCACTTCACGTCATGGCGCGCCAAAACTTCGCGCACGGCGTCGACGAGTCTGGTCTGGTCGACCTCGTATTGGGCCTCGGACTGCCTCTTCAGATATTCCTCGCGGTCCTTGATCTCGGTCAGCCCCGCGCCAAGGATGAGGTCCTTGATCTGGACCTTGCCGTTGGCCCGCTCGTCCGACCCCTGCACGATCGCGCACGGCGCGTTGCGCCGGTCGGCGTATTTCATCTGCTGGCCGAGGCTGTGTTTGGGGTTTCCAAGATAAAGCTCGGCGCGGATATTCGCGTTGCGCAGTGTCGCGACCATCTTCTGGTAGTCGGCGATCTCGCCGCCGAACACGGTCACCACCACCGGCCCGAAGGCCGGCTTGGTATCGACCTTGCCCAACATCGTGAGCGCAGCCTGCAGCCGCGACACGCCGATGGAAAAACCGGTCGCCGGCACCGGCTCGCCGCGGAAGCGCGAGACAAGGCCGTCGTAACGCCCGCCGCCACCTACCGAACCGAAGCGGACCGGGCGGCCTTTTTCGTCTTTGGTTTCGAGGGTGAGTTCAACCTCGTAGACAGGGCCGGTGTAGTATTCGAGGCCACGAACGACCGTGGGGTCGATGCGAACGCGGTCACCGTAACCAGAAGCTGCCACAAGTACCGCAATCGCAGCCAATTCACTGATGCCTTCGTTACCAATCTGCGTTTCCGCACTAAGCATCAATTTCGCGATTATCTCGTCGTTGGTGCCCGTTTCCGGGCACGTGGCATTCAGGACGCGACGGGCATTATCGTCACTAAGGCCGGCGCCCTTCGTAAAGTCTCCGCTTTCATCCTTGCGACCCTCACCAAGCAACGCACGAACACCATCTTCACCGAGTCGATCAAATTTATCGACGGCTCGCAGGACCGTCAGACGCTTCCCCGCATGTTCATCGCCAGCAAGTCCGACACTCTCCATCACGCCATCTAGAACTTTGCGATTATTCACCTTCACTAAGTACTGACCACGCTCGATACCGAGCGCTTCCATCGTGTCCGCCGCCATCATGCACATCTCGGCATCGGCTGCCATCGAGGCGCTGCCCACCGTGTCGGCGTCGAACTGCATGAACTGGCGGAAGCGGCCGGGGCCGGGTTTTTCGTTGCGATAGACGTAGCCCGCGCGGTAGCTCCGATAGGGTTTTGGCAGGCTGTCAAAATTCTCCGCGACATAGCGCGCCAGCGGCGCGGTCAGATCGTAGCGCAGCGAGATCCACTGCTCGTCATCGTCCTGGAACGAGAACACGCCCTCGTTCGGCCGGTCCTGGTCGGGCAGGAATTTGCCGAGCGCGTCGGTATATTCCATCGCCGGGGTTTCCACCGGCTCGAAGCCGTAGCGCTCATAGACTTCGCGGATCTTCTCGACCATTTGCCGCGTCGCCGAGATCGCGGCGGGACCACGGTCTTCCAGTCCGCGCGGCAGGCGCGCCTTCAATTTCTGCGATTTCTTGGGTTTGTCATTCATGGGCGCTCGTTGTCCGCTTTGTAGTCAAGGTTGACTTACATCATACACGTTGTCTTACAACACAAAGGTTCGACCTTTTAGCCGCGAGGCCAGCAAAAGCCTCGCTTTTACCTCGCCCCGCTTGCGGGGAG
>JACDAG010000689.1 GCA_013695565.1 Bradyrhizobium sp. | reverse complement strand
TTGTTGTCGACGATGATGGGCTGGCCAAGATGTTTGGCGGCCGCAGCGGCCAGGGCGCGACAGACGATGTCGGTGGCGCCGCCCGCCGACCATGGCACGATAAAGGTGATCGGCCGGTTCGGAAATTCCTGGGCATGCGCACCGATGCACGACGCCACGAGCAAGCCCAAAGCAAGCATAACGCCCCTGCGCATCGAATCCCCCCATTTTTGAACCGGCTTTTGCGGTTCATTGGGGATCAGTATGGCGGGCCGGCGCGCGGGAGACAATTATTCCACTTTGCGGGAAACCGGTTTACTCCGGCAAACCATCGAGCAAGAGACGCCGAACACATCGGCGTCTCTCCGCTCAGGGTGCCAGTCGCCGTCACCTCAAGCCGCCGCTTTGCCTTCATAGGCGCGCCTGAGGCCTTCGATATCGAGCTTGACCATTTCCAGCAGGGCCTGCATCGCCCGCTTCGCGCCGGCGGCATCGGGACCGCCGATATATTTCATCAACGCGGTCGGCACGATCTGCCACGACACGCCGAAGCGATCTTTCAGCCAGCCACATTGTTCGATCGAGCCGCCATTGGCCGACAGCACATCCCACAGCCGGTCGACCTCGGCCTGGTCGGCGCAGTCGATCTTGAACGAAACCGCATGGGTGTATTCGAACCGCGTGCCGCCGTTGAGCGCCATGAAACGTTGGCCGGCCAGCGTGAAGTCGACCACCAGCACGGTGCCGGCCTTGCCGGCGGGACCGTCGACGGTGTTCTTCTGGATATGTTCGATCCGCGAATCCGGCAGCAGCGAAACGTAAAACTTCGCAGCCTCCTCGGCCTCGCCGTCGAACCACAGGCAGGGTGAGATCTTGGACATGTCTTTGCTCCGTGATTCGTGAGATCAGGCGTCGGCCGTGGCGGGTTGCGCCGCATTCGCGGCCGCCGTGTCCATCCACATCACTTCCCAGATATGGCCATCGGGATCCTCAAAGCTGCGGCCATACATGAAGCCGTAATCCTGCTTCGGACAGGGATCGACCCCGCCACCGGCGGCCTTTGCCTTGCCGACGAGATCGTCGACTTCGGCGCGGCTGTCGGCGGAGATGCAGATCAGGACCTCGCAGGAGGTCTTTGTGTCCGCGATCTTCTTCGGCGAGAACTGCATGAACTTCTCATGGGTCAACAGCATCGCGTAAATGGTCTCGGAGAACACCATGCAGGATGCTGTGTCGTCGCAGAACTGCGCGTTCTTCACGGCCCCGATGGACTCATAGAACGCGGTGGCGCGGGCAAGATTGCTGACCGGCAGGTTGACGAAGATCATTTTGGCCATAAACGGCTCCTTTTCGAGGGGTTCCCGCACAGGACGAACGGGCCGGGGCGGAGCCGACATCGGGTTTGAAGTTTTTTCGAGCATTTCTCCCCGCCGTCATTGCGAGCGCAGCGAAGCAATCCAGGGTCGCGTGCGGGACTCTGGATTGCTTCGTCGCTGCGCTCCTCGCAATGACGGGGTCAGAACGGCACCCTAAGTCGCGATCGGCGTCGGCATGGTCAGGAACGCCCGGGTCACGTGCCAGAACAATTGCCGGTTGATGGCGAGCGCGACCGAATGAGCGGTGCCGGGCAGGATGATGAACTGGCGGTCGCCGTTCGGCAGCAGATTATAGAACTGCTCGAGGTCGTCGATGGTGGCGATGCCGTCATACTCGCCGCGGACCAGCAGCACCGGCGCCAGCACCTTGTCGGGGTGCACGACCGGCAGATTAGCGGTCATGTCCAGATAAGTGCCGGTCGGAATCTGGTCGCCGAACACCATCTCCACGTCCGCCAGCGCTTCCATGGCGGCGGGATCGCTGGTGCCGGGCTTGTCGCGGGTCGCGATCGAGCGGATCATCTCGCGATCGCGCTTGCGCATGTTGTGCGAGCGAAAATAGGTCAGTTGCTCGGCGCGTTTTGCAAGTGTCGGCGAACCCTCGCCCTTGTAGGTAAAGGCGGCGAATACCAGGCGGTCGATACGGTCAGGCGCCACCATGGCATAGGCGCCGGCCCGCAGTGCGCCTGAGGACTCGCCGACGAAATGAAACTTCCTCTGGCCGGTCTCGCGCGTGATGAGTTCGGCCGCGACTTTCAGGTCTTCGACGCCGCTCGCGATATCGGCATTGCCTGCCGTGCGGCCGGACTTGCCGTAATTCTCGTGATCCATGGTCCAGCAATCGAAGCCGTAACGGGCGAACTCGTTCATGACGGAATATTCGCCCTTGCCGGGGACTTTGAGGTCGAACACCCTTGATGTCACCGAGGAGCCGTGAACGAAGAACACCACCGGCCGCGCCGGCTCGCCGGCCTTCGGCGCGCCGATCCGCTTGCGGAACATCCACAAGGGGATGTCGCCCTTTTTGGTCCAGTATTCGCTGCTCCAGATCTCGCCGCCCTCTGTGGCCACCGCTGTTGCGGCTTGGGCCGGCATCGCGCCAATCGCGCCCGCGGCAACGCCTGCGCCAATTCCCGTGATCACCGTGCGCCGTGCCAGCGGATGTCCGGCGAGCGGATTTCCAGAATGCGTCATGACGGTTCTCCCTTGTCGTTGCCGGATTCTTCGTCCGATATTTCGTGGCCGACGATACCAGTTCACGGGCTTCTTTGCGAACGAACCGGCGGCGGTCCGAAGCTACGGCATTTCACAATGGCAAATGGATGCACGATTTTGTGAACGCTGCCGAGGGGAGAGGTCGCGGACGCGCGCCGGAACTGGGCCTAGTCTTCGTCCCCGGCCGACCGGAAACATCCGGCGAAACAGGGGAGCGAACCATGAGCAACCAGCTGACGGAAGCCGAACTTGCCGCACTGATGCCGTCGGAATTGTGCGCGTACCAGACGCCGATCCCGACCCAGATCGTCTCCAGCGACGAGTTCTACCCCGACCCGCAGAACGAACAGCAGCGCGAGGTCGAGGCGCGGCTCTTGGCCATGGCCGACGATCTCGGCGGCAAGCAAGGGCTGAACCGCCGCCGCTTCTTCCAGACCGCCGCCGGCATGGCCTCATCCTTTGTCGCGATGAACGAAGTCTACGGGCCGCTGTTCGATGTCAGCAAGGCGGAGGCAGCCACGCCCGCGATGGCGCAGGAGCGTGCCAATGGGCTGAAAGACCAGTTCATCATGGACATGCACACGCATTTCCTGCGCGACGACACCCGCATCATGGGCTTTGTCGAGATGCGCAAGGCGGTCGGCAAGGCCGGCTGGAACAAGCAGCTCGCCGACAAGGAGCAGACCATCGAGGATCTCAAGTTCAACAATTACAAGAAGGAGATGTTTCTCGATTCCGACACCAAGATCTCGCTGATCTCCTCGGCGCCGTCGGACATCGAACAGGACTGGTTCCTGACCAACCAGCAGATGGCGGATGCCCGCAAGAAGGTCAACGACGAGGCCGGATCGCGGCGCTTGTTCGCGCATGCGATCTTCACGCCCGGGCAACCCGGCTGGCTCGAAAAGCTCGACGCCGCACTCGAACTCAAACCGGAATCCTGCAAGGGCTACACGGTCGGCGACAATACCCACAAGGATATCAGCCGTTATCCATGGCGCCTCGACGACGAGAAGGTCGCCTACAAGGGCTATGAGCGGATGGTGAAGGCCGGCATCAAGAATGTCTGCGTCCACAAGGGTCTGTTCGCGCCGGGGATCGAAAAGCAATATCCCAATCTGCGCGGTTTTGCCGACGTCGCCGATGTCGGACAGGCGGCGAAGGACTGGCCGCAGCTCAACTTCATCATCTATCACTCCGCCTACCGCCATGTCGGCGGCAGTCCGAAGCAGGCGCTGGCGGAATTCGAGCGGACCGGGCGGATTTCCTGGACCAGCGACCTCGCCGACATCCCCGCGCAATATGGCGTCAGTAACGTCTATGGCGACGTCGGCCAGTTGTTTGCCACCACGCTGGTGGCGGAGCCGAATGTCTGCGCCGCGCTGATGGGCACGCTGATCAAGGGCCTCGGCGCTGATCATGTCTGCTGGGGCACCGACGCGCTATGGACCGGCGCCCCACAATGGCAGATCGAAGGCCTGCGTCGGCTCGAAATCCCGGAAGAGATGCAGAAGAAATTCGGCTACGCCCCGCTCGGCGCCGCCGACGGCCCGGTCAAGACCGCGATCTTCGGCGACAACAACGCGCGGCTCTACGGCATCCAGCCCAAGCGCGCGATGCTCGAGCTGAAAGGCGACCGCTTTGCGCTGATGAAAGCGGAATATGAAAAGGCGGGGCCGGAGCCGTCGAATACGCGCTACGGCTATGTGGTGCCGAACGGGGCTGTCGATCACGGGGTGTTTGCGTAGGGCCCCACTGTCATTCCGGGGCGACGCGTAAGCGTCGAACCCGGAATCTCGAGATTCCGGGTTCGCGTCTTCAACGCGCCCCGGAATGACTGCGTCATTTCTTCTCCGCCGGGTCCCTATGCACGGGATCCACCCACAGCACCAGTTCCGGCTTTTCCACCGGCTCGATGTCGAGGTTGATCGCGACAGCCTCGCCGTCGCTGCGTACCAGCACGCATTCCAGCACCTCGTCGCGGCTGGCGTTGATTTCCTGGTGCGGCACATAGGGCGGCACGAAGATGAAATCGCCGGGGCCGGCTTCGGCGGTGAATTGCAGCGCCTCGCCCCAGCGCATCCGCGCCCTGCCCTTCACGACAAAGATGATGCTTTCGAGATGGCCGTGATGATGCGCGCCGGTCTTGGCGTCGGGCCGGATGGTCACGGTACCCGCCCATAATTTCTGTGCGCCGACGCGCGCGAAATTGATCGCGGCCTTGCGGTCCATGCCCACTGTCGAGGGCACATTGGAATCGAGCTGGTCGCCGGGAATGACGCGGACGCCATCATGCTTCCAGCGATCGGCATCGGGGGAGTGATCGCCGTGAGAATGATCATGCGAGTGATCATGTGGATGGTCGTGAGAACCTGACATCGCGCTGCTTTCCGTAAAATCGTTCGATGACGAAGCGTACATAAAAACGTGAATGGAAACCAGCGTTTAGGGGAACCGATGGCGCATTGGTGCGTTGCCTTTTCGAAGCTCAGACATCTGAAAGGAGCGTTCCATGGGTAGCACGGCAGACAAGATCAAAGGCACCACCAACGAAGCCATCGGCAAGGCCAAGCAGGGCATCGGTGAAGCCACCGGTTCCGAGCAGCTGCAGGGTGAAGGCGTGATCCAGGAAGTCAAAGGCAAGGGCCAGAAGGCGATGGGCGACGCCAAGGAAGCGACCAAGGAAGCCCTCGACAAGGCCGCCAACGCGGCGAACAAGAATCTCTGATCGCGCTGATGGCGTGAAACGGAAGGACCGGTCCCTTGGGGCCGGTCTTTTTTTGTTACCTCGCCCCGCTTGCGGCAGGGCTGTCCCGGGAAAAAATTCGCGAGTCGCAACAAACACTTGGGGCACAGTAGCTTCTTGTATTTATCGAGTGTCGAGACTCAAAAAGACAAAA
>JACDAG010000687.1 GCA_013695565.1 Bradyrhizobium sp. | reverse complement strand
AGCCCGAGACCAGGATTTCGCGGCACAGGATCACGATGGCCGCCCACAGCGTCCAGCCATGGATGCTGTTGTCGGCGGCCAGCATCAACAGGCAGGAGGCCACCAGCAGTTTGTCGGCGATCGGATCGAGCATCCGGCCGAAGGCCGATTGCTGGTCCCACATGCGCGCAACGTAACCATCGAGGACGTCGGTCACCCCTGCGGCGATAAAGACCGCCAGGGCCACCCAGCGCAGCCACAACGGGCCGTCCATCACGGATTGGGCATAGACGCAGCCGACCACCACCGGGATGGCGGCGATGCGGGAATAGGTCAGGATATTCGGGAGGGACAGGCTCTTGGACTGGCCCTTGGTGGTCGCGATGTTCATCCGTCTTACCAATACCGCTCAGGCGTGAAGGTCAACCGTGCGGGCCCAGCTGATCTGTCGCAGGCGACGGCCAAATGAAACGTCCATGTGAATCGGCCTTCCTTTAACCCGGTTGCGCATGGAAAAACTCGAAAATCTTGCGGGCGCTTTCGGCTGAGACCCCCGGAACCTTCCCAAGGTCGGTGATCGAGGCCCGCTCGATCTCCTTCAGCGTTCCAAAGTGATGCAGCAAGGCACGTTTGCGTGACGGGCCGATCCCCGGAATCTCCTGTAAACCGGCTTCGCGGATGTCTTTTTTGCGCAGTTTGCGGTGCGATCCGATCACGAAACGATGCGCCTCGTCGCGCAGCCGCTGGATGAAATACAGCACGGGGTCGCGCGGTTCGAGCTTGATGGCCTCGCGGTCCGGCATGAACAGCGTTTCCCGGCCGGCGTCGCGGTCCGGCCCCTTGGCCACACCCAGCAGCGTGACCTGTGTCAGTCCCAGGGTCTTGAAGATCTCCCGTGCCGCGTTGAGCTGGCCGCGGCCGCCGTCGATGATGACGAGATCCGGCCATTGCGGAAACGAATCATCGTCGGCTTTTGCGGGGACAGCATCGCCCTCCGGCGGTTTCAACAGCCGCTTGAAGCGCCGTTCCAGCACTTCGCGCATCATCGCGTAATCGTCGCCGGGCGTCAGGCCCTCCGATTTGATGTTGAATTTGCGGTACTGGTTTTTGATAAATCCGTCCGGTCCCGCCACGATCATCGCGCCGACCGCGTTGGTGCCCTGGATGTGGCTGTTGTCGTAGACCTCGATGCGCTTGGGCACATGCGGCAATCCGAGCGTCGTGACCATGCCCTCCAGCAGGCGGCCCTGGGTTGCAGTATCGCTGAGCTTGCGGCCGAGCGCCTCGCGCGCATTGGTCAATGCGTGCGTGATCAGTTCTTTTTTCTCGCCGCGCTTCGGCGTCGAGACTTCGACCTTGAACCCGGCCTTGACCGCGAGCGCGTCGGCGAGCAGCGCGCTTTCCTCGATCTCGTGCGACAGCAAAATCAGTTTCGGCGGCGGCTTGTCGTCGTAGAATTGCGCCAGGAACGAGGCCAGCACTTCCTCCGGCGTGAAGGATTTCTCCGCGCGCGGGAAGTAGGCGCGGTTGCCCCAGTTCTGCCCGGTGCGGAAGAAGAACACCTCGACGCAGGAATAGCCGCCTTCCTGGTGGATGGCGAACACGTCGGCCTCTTCCACGGTGCGCGGATTGATGCCCTGCTGCGACTGGATCGCCGATAATGCCGCGAGCCGGTCGCGGTAGAGCGCTGCGGTCTCGAATTCGAGCTCGGCGGAGGCCTTCTCCATCTCGCCGGCGAGTTCTTTTTTGACCAGATGGCTGCGGCCTGACAGGAAGTCGTTGGCCTCGCGCACCAGCTCGGTATAGCCGGGGAAATCGATCTCGCGGGTGCACGGACCGGAACAGCGGCGGATTTGATAGAGCAGGCAAGGCCGGGTGCGGCTTTCAAAGAAGCCGTCGGTGCAGGAGCGAATCAAAAACGCGCGCTGCAGCGCCGTGATGGTGCGGTTGACGGCGCCGGCATTCGCGAACGGCCCGAAATACCTCCCCGGCCGCGATTGCGCGCCGCGGTGCTTGAGGATCTGCGGCGCCCAATGGTCGCCGGTAATCAGAATATAGGGAAACGATTTGTCGTCGCGCAGTTGCACGTTGAAGCGCGGCCGCAACTGCTTGATCAAATTGGCCTCGAGCAGCAGCGCTTCGGTTTCCGTCGTGGTCGAGATGATCTCGACCGCAACGGTGGCCGCGATCATGCGCAGGATGCGCGCCGGCAGCGGCGCGTTGACCCGGGCATAGGAGGACAGCCGCTTGCGGACGTTCTTGGCCTTGCCGACGTAAAGCACGTCATTGCCGGTGTTGAGCATGCGATAGACGCCGGGCGAGGTCGGGGCCAGCCGCACCGCGTTTTCGATCGCGGCATGGCCGACCGCCAGCGTGCCTTCGGCCAAGGGCTCCATGGTGGCGTCAGCGGTTTCTTCCGCGGTGTCCGGCAGGCGGGCCTCATCCTCTTCCTCAAGCGCAGACGTCGCCGGATCGACATCGGCGGAGCCAAGGTCCTGGTCCTTTGGCGGCAGATCTGGCTGGGAACCCTGCCGCAGCTTGCGTGGGGCCGGAGGACTGTCGGTAGAATCGTGATCCATGGGGCCTAAATTAAGCGTTGCGGGGCGGCATCGCCAGCGGGCCCCAAAGCGTTTTCCAGCGAAGTGGCCCCCGGTTCGCGTTCAAGAAAACGCGTCAAAACAACGAAGCTCGTGCCCGGTAATACATTCCTAAGAATGATGAGCGGGCGGCAACCGGGCTTAACAAGCCTTTAACTTAAAACTCTCGATAAATCTTACGGGAAAAAAGTGGAATTCCGTAACCAAACCGGCCTCGGGCCGGAGGTGCGCGGCCGTTGCGTGGTGGGAGTTGAGTGATGGGCAGCTTTGTTTTGCGGGCGCTGGTGCTGGTCGCGGCAGCCTGGACGATGTCGGCGCAGGCCGCCGACATGAATTACGGATCGCGCGCGCCCTACACCGTCAATCAGCCGCTTAACGCCTATAGCTGGGCGGGACCCTATCTCGGCGGCAATCTCGGCTACGCCTGGGGCAAGGTCGACAACAACCCGACCAAGCCGTCGGGCTTTTCCGGCGGCGTTCAGGCCGGCTACAATTGGCAGAACGGGCCGTTGGTGTTCGGTGTCGAGGGCGACATCCAGGTGACCGGCGCCGAGCAAACCTTCGCGCCGTGGAAGTTCTCCAATCCCTGGTTTGGCACACTGCGCGGCCGGGTCGGCTACGCGCTCAACAATGTGATGTTCTACGGCAC
>JACDAG010000676.1 GCA_013695565.1 Bradyrhizobium sp. | reverse complement strand
TGTTCCCAATCTTGAAATGGGGAGTATGCCCGGCGAAAGCCCTCGTCACGCCGATTGCTTCGCTGCGATGCGAAAGAGAAATTGAATGTCCGAATACCGGGTTTTTTCGATCGGTTTCGACGGCCGTATTTTCAAGGCTGAGCCCATGGTCTGCGAAAGCGATGAGGAAGCGATCGCCCGAGCCCGGACACTCGGTGCAGAATATACGATTGAGATCTGGAGCGGCAACCGCTTCGTGATCAGGCTCGATCCTGAACGCTAACGGCATCGAGCGCCGGTGCCAAGGGCCCACAGCGTGTTTGCAGAATCTTCCCGGCCGCATCGAAGGTGAAGACAATACGAACGGGCTTGCCTTCGCAATTCAGGTAATCGAGCACGACCCCGTCGGAAGCAGGCCCGATCGCTTCCAGCCCAAAGGCGTCCGGCGCGAACGCCTTGAGCCGGGGCCGCCAGTAGGTCTCCAGCGCAGCCCGGCCTGCATAAATGCTCCCGCCGTCGCATTCGCATTCCAGCATGGCATCGGGCGCATATAGGTCGAGCAGCAGGCCGAGGTCGTGCCGGCGGCAGGCATCGAGCCAATCGACGGCAACAGCCACATGATCGACGTCCTTGTCGGCCTCCTTCCCGAGATGCTTGGGCAGGTTCAACATGTCCATTGGCTACACCTGGCTCGATTGGTTGGAATGCGCAACGGAGTATGATGATCGTCGTGAACCGGCACTGAACGACCGGTTGGCTGCAATTCAATTTGGAACCCAAAACAATCGAGATCGCCGGAAGTTCCCTTGGTGCCATCAATGGTGTGCCGATCGCGACATCGGGCGTGGCGCTTCTTCGCGCGTTCAAGACAACCGCGCGTTCGAATCGGCAATCTCTGGTGGCGACAAATCCGTGCAAGCGGTGAGCACGCGGGATTGCTGGATGGCAGCCCATTTCGCGCGCCGCAACACTTGCAACTTCAATAGCCTGCACGCGTCCTGCGTGCAGGCCTGCGCCACAATGCGGATTGACTAGCATCGAACGCAACGCCCATAATCCCCGGCGTAAAGGCTTTGTGCACGTACCGACCACAAGAGTCGTGACAGTCTGGTGCAAAGGCGGGGTAACGGGCTTGTCGGCATCACGGCGTCCAATGTTCGGCGAGCAACAGCGGTTCATGCTGTTTCTCATCGCGCCGGCGGCATTGTTGATGCTGCTGTTTCAGGTGCTGCCGATCGTGATCGGCGCCAACGCCAGCTTCCGTAACTGGGCGCTCTATAATCCGAAAAAAACCTGGGTCGGTCTCGACCATTATTACGCCGTGCTGTCCGATCCGGCGTTCCTCTACACCGTGCTGCCGAACACCTTCCTGTTCATGGTCCTGAGCGTGGCCGGCGCGCTGGTGGCGGGACTTTCGCTGGCGCTGCTGCTCAACCGTCCGTTCCGCGGGCAAAAGCTGGTGCAGACGATCCTGCTGGTGCCGCTGATGGTGGCGCCGGTCGTGGCCGCGATCATGATCCGCTGGATCTTCAACGACCAGTTCGGCATCGTCAACGCGGTGCTGGAAGCAATCGGGCTGGAGGGCCAGCCCTGGCTGGTGCAGCGCTGGAGCGCCTTCGGCATCATCCTGTTGACCGACATCTGGCTGTGGACCCCGTGGTTCACGCTGCTGCTGCTGGCCGGATTGCAAAGCCTGCCGAAGGAGCCGTTCGAGGCGGCCGCGATCGACGGCACCACCACCTGGCGCGTGTTTCGCTTCCTGACCCTGCCGATGCTGCGCCCCGTCATCGTGGTCTGCGTGGTGATCCGCGCCATCGACGCCTTCCGCACCTTCGACATCGTGTGGACGCTGACCGGCGGCGGGCCCGGCCGCTCGACCGAGTTGTTCAGCCTTTATGCCTATGTGCACGCTTTCCTCAATCTCGATCTCGGCCGCGGCTCGGCGGCGGCGATCATCGGCGGGCTCATCATCCTCGTGATCGGCGTCGCGCTCTACCGCCTCGTCGACCGCATCGCAAAGGCATAACCGGATGCCGATCGTAACCCGCCCTCATTTCCTGCCGGGACTGCCGCAATGGAGCCGCAAGACGCTGTTCGCGCTGGCGCTGTTTGGCATCTGCTTTGCCTTCGCGTTTCCGGTGCTGTGGCTGATCCTGACCTCGCTGCGGCCGGAATCCGGGGTCTATTACGTTCATCGCGGCACTGAATTCACGCTCGGCAGCTTCGCCGAGGTGCTGAGCGACGACCGCATCGTCTCGGCCTTCCTCAACAGCGCGCTGATCTCGACGCTGGCCACCGTGTTCTCGCTGCTGGTGACGGTCTCGAGCGGCTACATGCTGTCACGCTTCACCGGGCCGGCGTCGCGGATCTGGTTCGGCACCATCTATGTGTTCCGCTGCGTGCCTTACATCTCCTGGGTGCTGCCGCTGTACTTCGTGACCCAAAGCTGGGGCATCTACGACACCTATACCGGGCTTTTGCTGCCGCATGTCGCGGTGCATATCTGCTTCTTTTCGTGGCTGATGAAGGGTTTCTTCGACGGCATCGATCCCAGCATGGAATACGCCGCGATGATCGACGGCTGCACGCGATGGGGCGCCTTCATCCGCGTCGCCGTGCCGTCGGCGCTGCCGGCGATCTCGGCGCTGGCCGTATTGTGCTGGCTGTTCACCTGGAACGAATTCCTGTTCGCGCTGATCCTGACCGGCAACCGCGTGCCTATGATCACGGTGGTGATGGCGCAGTTCGTCACCGAGATGGGATTGCGCTGGAATTTGATGGCGGCAACCGCCGTGATGGCGCTGGTGCCGGCATTCCTGATCGCGCTGTTCGGGCAGAAATATGTGATCCGGGGATTGCGCATCTAACGGCAAAGACGCCTGATACGACGAGGGAAGAACACTAAAAACGAGGGAGGGAAACTATGCAGCAACTGACAAAACTGGCGATGGCGACGACGGTGGCCCTGTGGGCGGCCGCGGGAAGCGCCGCCGCCCAGGTGACGGAACTGCGGATCGGCTACCAGCCGAGCCCGATCCAGGATAATTCGATTGCGATGTTCGAGGCCTGGGGCGCCAAGAACGGCGTCAAGATCGTCAAGGTGCCGAACTCCTACGGCGTCTATGTCGAGAAGATGACGGCGTCGCTGACGTCGAACTCCGATCAGTACGACGTGATCTGGCACAATGACGATTGGGGCCAGACCTGGGCGCATCTGCTCGAGCCGATGGATGACGTCGAAGCCAACAAATTTGCTTCCAAGTGGAGCATGTCACCGATCGTGTTCGGCAACGACAAGGGCCAGAACACCGTCGTGCCGATGGGCCAGACTTTCAGCGTGTTCTTTTACCGCTCCGACCTCGTCAAGCCGGAGGAGGTGCCGAAGACGCTGGATGAGCTCGTCACCGTCAGCAAGAAGTTGCAGGCCGACGGCAAGGTGAAGTTCGGCTATGTCGCCGGCGCGTCGATGAACAACTCCTGGTTCACCTGGTTTTGGTCGATGTGGGGCAACAATTGCGACGTGCTGATGCCGCCCTACGAGCGCGACAACAAGAAGCTCGCCGCTGCAGGATGGAAGTCGGGCATGACCGAGCCCTGCATGCAGAAGAACGTCGAATACTGGTGGGATGCGATCAACACCCACAAGATCGTGCCGCGCGGCATGCCGGCCTATGACCGCAACGAAGCCAACGCCGTATTCATGTCCGGCGACGCCGCGTTCACGGTGGCGGACTCGCTGTGGTGGGGCACGTTCAACGATCCGGCCAAGTCGAAGATTGCCGGCAAGGTGGCCGCCACACGCTTCCCGCTCGGTCCCGATCGTGCCAAGCCGTTTGCCTGGGACGATATCTGGGGCTGGGCGATTCCGAAGTCGATCGCACCCGAGCGCAAGAAGGCGGCCAAGGCGATGCTGGAAGCCATGATGCTCGACAAGGAAGGCCAGAAGAAGCTGTTCAAGGCTACCGGCGCGCCGCCGCCCAACACCGAATTCTGGGCGGAAATCGCGGCGGAAGATTCCTTCATGAAGCTCTTGAAGGAATCGGTGCTGGATTCCCCGGACAAGGTGCGCGGCGCCTATTACTTCCCGCAATGGCCCGCCGTGCACAAGGCGTTCAATGACACCGTCACCAAGGCCGTCACCGGCAAGCGCGAGGATATCGCGAAGGTGCTGGCCGAGGGCGGCCCGCTGGTCAGCAAGGCGGCGCAATAGGTCGAAAAGCAAACATCCCGCCGCGGGAAATCGCGGCGGGATTGTTTTGGGTCAACATTTTCATTTTGACGCGTTTTCTAGCGCAGATAAGTCTACGCAATCTGCGTAAACTTGATTGCTGTGCGAACCGGCATCCACTTCGCTCGAAAACGCTCTGGTTTGGCATCGGCAGGTAAATGGCAGCGATTTCACTCAGCAAGCTCAACAAGCATTATGGCTCGCTGTTCCACGCCGTAAAAGACGTCGACTTGGAGATCGCCGACAAGGAGTTCGTGGCCTTGGTCGGCCCGTCCGGCTGCGGCAAGTCGACGACCTTGCGCATGATCGCGGGACTGGAGGACATCACCAGCGGCGACATCCGGATCGGCGACCGCATCGTGAACCATCTGCCGCCGCGCGACCGCGACATCGCGATGGTGTTCCAGAACTACGCGCTCTACCAGCACATGAGCGTCTACGACAATCTCGCCTTCGGCCTGCGCAACAAGAAAACCCCGGAAGCCGAGATCAAGGCCGCGATCGACCGCGCGGCGGGCATGCTCGGCCTGCACGAGCTCTTGGCACGTAAGCCGAAGCAATTGTCCGGCGGCCAGCAGCAGCGCGTCGCGCTCGGCCGCTGCATCGTGCGCAACCCGGAAGTGTTTTTGTTCGACGAGCCGCTGTCGAACCTCGACGCCAAGCTGCGCGCGCAGATGCGGATCGAGATCAAGCGGCTGCACGCCGCCATTCCGACCACCTCGGTGTTCGTGACCCACGACCAGGTCGAGGCCATGACGCTGGGCGACCGCGTCGTGATCATGCGCGACGGCCGGGTGCAGCAGGTCGGCACGCCGCTGCAGGTCTATGGCAAGCCCGCCAACAAATTCGTCGCCGGTTTCATCGGCGCACCCGCGATGAATTTTGTTAACGTCACGGTGCGTACCGAAGGCGGCGCGACGGCGGTCGAAGCAACGGGGCTCAAGCTGACGGTCGGCGAAGCCTATGCGCGGGCGCTCGCGCCCTATAACGGCAAGCCTGTGATCATGGGCGCGCGGCCGGAACATCTCGCGCTCGGCGAGGGTGCTGCGGGCTTGAGCTTTGACGCCCATGTCGAAGTGGTCGAACAGCTCGGCTCCGAAATCCTGCTGGAGACGCGCCTCGGCAGCCACGGCATCACGGTGGCCCGCGTGCCCGCGGAGACGGTCATCGCCAGCGGCGATCAGGTCCGCGTTTCGGTGCAGCCCGGCCGGCTGCATTTCTTCGATACGGAAACGGAGCTGCCGATTACAGGTTAAGATTCGTAGGGTGGGCAAAGCGAAGCGTGCCCACCACTTCTCGCAGCCTCCGCCGAACGATGGTGGGCACGTCGCAAGTGCTCCTTTGCCCACCCTACGAAGCTACGCACCTGCGTCCGAAGTTACCGCTTCACCGCACCAGTCGGACTGGCAAACCCTTCCATGGTGCGGATGCGCTTCTCGAGCCACCAGCCAAATTCGGGCGCCCAATCCTCGAACTTGCGGTTGATGCCGAGATCATGGGCCCAGTGATGGGCGATGTTGGGATTGTATTGCGATTGCCGGCCGACCGCGATCAGATCGGCCTGGCCTTTTTCAAGCACCGCTTCGGCCTGCTCGGCTTCGAGGATGATGCCGACCGCCATGGTCGCGATGTCGACTTCCTTGCGCACCCGTTCGGCATAGGGCACCTGAAAGCCCAGACCGCGCGGCACTTGCGCTGCCGTGGCCGATCCGGAAATGCCGCCCGAGGAACAGTCGACCACGTCGACGCCGCCCGCTTTCAATTCATGCGCCAGCGCCACCGTGTCATCCATATTCCAGCCGTCTTGCGCGCCGTCGACCGAGGACACGCGCACGAATAGCGGCATCGTGTCCGGCATCTGTTGCCGCACCGCCTCGACGATGTCGAGCGGCAGCCGCATGCGTCCCTTGCGGTCGCCGCCATATTCGTCGTTGCGGGTGTTTGATATCGGCGACAGGAACGAGGCCAGCAGATAGCCGTGTGCCATATGGACCTCGATCACGTCGAAACCCGCAGCGACGGCGTTCTTGGCGGCGTTGGCCCAGGTCTTCACCATGGTGCGGCAATCTTCGGTCGTGAGCTGGCGCGGGGTCAGCCATCCCGGCGCCACCGGCTCGCTGGTCGGGCCGACCGGCTGCCACAGTCTGGCGCCCGCCTTGATCTCTTCCGCCGTCAGCGGGCCCATGCCGTCCATCGCCTTCTGCGAGGACGATTTGCGGCCGCCATGCGCGAGCTGAATTCCGATCGCAGTGTTCTCGCGGCGCATGAAAGCGATCAGCGGCTTGAAGCTTTCGGCTTGCGCCTCGTTCCAGATGCCGAGGTCGAACTCGTTGATCAGCCCGACCTCCTCGACGCCGGTGGCCTCGACGAAGACGAGACCAAAACCGCCGAGCGCGTAACGACCCTGGTGCACCTGTTTAAACATCCTTTTTTTTTTATTTTTTTCGGCGCGGTAATGAAG
>JACDAG010000672.1 GCA_013695565.1 Bradyrhizobium sp. | reverse complement strand
GTACACGGTGTTTTCGAGCTGGCGGATATTGCCGGGCCAATCGAGCTGCGCCAGATGCGCCATCGCCTCGCCGCTGATTCCGGTGATGGTGCGATTTTCCTCGGCGCAGAACCGCGCCAGGAAGTGCCGGAGCAGATGCGGGATGTCTTCGCGGCGCGACCGCAGCGGAGGAATGGTCAGCGGCAGCACGTGCAGCCGATAGAACAGATCCTCGCGGAACGCGCCGTTCTTTACGAGATCGAGCAGTTTGCGGTTGGTCGCTGAAATAATGCGGACGTCGACCTTGACCGGCTTGCGGCCGCCGACGGCTTCCACTGTGCCTTCCTGCAGCGCGCGCAGCAGTTTCACTTGGGCTGCCAGCGGCAGCTCGCCGACCTCGTCAAGGAACAGCGTGCCGCCATGGGCTTCGACGAACTTGCCCATGTGGCGTTCGGTGGCGCCGGTGAAGGCGCCCTTCTCGTGACCGAACAGGATCGATTCCACCAGATTGTCGGGGATCGCGCCGCAATTGACCGCGACGAACGGCTTGGCCTTGCGCTCGCTGCTGCCGTGGATGGCGCGCGCGAACAGTTCCTTGCCGACGCCGGACTCGCCTTCGACCAGCACCGGAATGCTGGATGAGGCGGCCTTCTGCGCGGTGCGCAGGACGCCCGCCATGGCTTCGCTGCGGGTGATGATATCGGTAAAGGTCAGCCGGCCTTCGCGGCTGTGCCGGATGCGCTGCAACTCGCCCTTCAAGGCCTGCGTGTTGAGCGCATTGCGCAAGCTGACCTGCAATCGTTCGAAGCCGACCGGCTTGACGACGAAATCCTGCGCGCCGGCGCGCATCGCCGAAACCACGTTGTCGATGCCGCCATGGGCGGTCTGCACGATCACGGGAACCGTCAAACCGGCTTCACGAATTTTTGCGAGAACGCCGAGGCCGTCGAGGCCGGGCATCACAAGATCGAGAACGACGGCATCGATCGCCTGCGCGTCGGGGGCGGTCAGCAGGGCCACGGCGGCATCGCCGCTGTCGACCACGAGGGACTCATAACCGCATTTCTGCACCATGTTTTCGACCAGACGGCGCTGCACCGCGTCGTCGTCGGCAATCAGGATGGTGGCAGCCATGGTTTACCCCGCACGTTACAACGAGCTGTCTCGAATCGGGGCACTCTCGCCGATGCCGATTAACGCACACTTAAGCCTTGACGTCTTGCCACACCTCCAATGCGCCGCGGTAGCTCATGTCGAAGGCTACATAGAGGATAATCAGGAGACCGACATAGGCAACCCAGCGATGCTTTTCCAGTAGACGCGCCATGAAGTTCGCGGCGAGGCCCATCAGCGCAATCGAGAGCCCCAGACCGAATATCAGGATAACCGGATGCTCGCGGGCGGCGCCTGCGACCGCCAGCACATTGTCGAGCGACATCGAAACGTCCGCGAGCGTGATCTGCCATATGGCCTGGCCAAGCGTCTTCTGACGAACGGCCGCGCCGCCGGTATCGATCGTCGTTGCGGCCGACAGGCTCTGAAATTTCGCTTGCTGTTGATGCGAGGCGTGCAACTCGCGCCACATCTTCCAGCACACCCACAGCAGGAGAATGCCGCCGGCCAGCAACAGTCCTATGATTTGCAGCAGCTGGACCGTAATGGTGGCGAAGCCGATCCGCAGGACCGTGGCGGCGAGAATGCCGACCAGAATAGCTTTCTTGCGCTGCTCTTCGGGGAGCCCGGCGGCTGCGAGCCCGATGACGATCGCGTTATCGCCGGCGAGCACCAGATCGATCATCACGACCTGGAAAAGCGCGGTCAGGGATTGTGAGGAGATCATCTCCAGCATGCGGGGCCACTCCGTTCAGAAGTCCAATCCGACATCGCAGTTCGCTTGAACTGCCAGAGGGGCCCGGGCTTGGACGCGCACAGTCAAAAAAGACGCGAGGTCGATCTGCGGAAAAATTGTTCCCGCTACTCAGGTTGATCCGAAAGCGCGAACAGCCTGATCATCTGGTCCGGCTCGATCATGACCGACAGCGCGACGCCAATGAAAGTCAGGCCTCCGGCGAGGTCGAACCAAAGGGTGCGGAACCGGCCGCGCCGGGACGACAGCGCGAGCCCGGCCGTGATCGCGCCGACCGCAAAGAGCAGGGTGACGATTGCGGGCGCGAGCGCGTCCGTCGGCACGAGGTTCCGAATGCCGAGGGTTGCGATCAGCGCCGCCAGCAGGATGCCGGCAATCAACTCTTTGCTGCGGGCGGTGTTTTCTCGGCCCTTGGTCCGGACAATCCGACTGCGGTCTGCGATAGCCATTGGATTGTCCTCCCTGAATCAGCGAACTAAGAGATATCGCCAAACTGTGGTACGGAACACTATCTGTTTCCTAATTCAGATTAGATAGTTTAGTAATCATGAAACGAGCGAAACATCAAGACGTTTTCGCTGGGCAGCTTCCAGGCAAGGTCGCCACGGAAGCCCGGCAATTGCGGAAACAGGCTGGGGATTGGCTCAAGCTGCGCAGGGCCGATGCCGGATTGTCGCAGGCCGATCTCGCCCTGCGGCTCGGTCTCAAATATTACACGTTCATCTCGCAGGTCGAGAACGGGTTCAGCCGCGTTCCGACTGAGATGATGGGCGCGTGGGCCAGCGAGCTGGGTCTTGAACCGGCGGCGTTCGCTAGGCATCTGTTAATCTACTACGAGCCGGAATTGCACCGGCTGCTGTTCGGAGCGGAGAGCAAATGAGCGTGGTTGCGTTCGAGCGCGCGCAGGAAACCGGGATGTGGAGCGAACGGGAACTCGACACCATCGTCGCGGCATTGCGGGCTGCGCTCGCGCCGTCGACCGGCCGCGAATGGGAAACCGGCACGACGGAAACAGGTGATGCCCAGTTCTACCTGTTGGGCCCGCGTCCGGATCAGGCCTGCGAGTTGTGTGTGTCCCGGATCGGTGCGCGCTATATTCTGGAAGACGGCGCGGGCCGGCTGCTGTTCGAGCATCGAAACCTCGATATCATCGCGCTGCATGCGAGGGCAGCGGTCCCGTCCACGTCGTGGCTGATGGTTCGCCTGATCGCGCTGTGGTGCGCGATTCGAAACGCGGCTCACGAAAAGCTCGAGCCGATGATCGCGGAGAGCGAAGAGTTGCTGATCCAGTTCGCCCCCCAGCTTGCGGCGTTCGCCTGATCGCCTCGTCAATTTAATCGTCACGCCAATTTGAAAGTGTTCATGACCGCGAAATCTGCGACATCCCGCGCCAGCAAGACGTCCCGCAAAGCCGCAATGAGCAAGGGAGCCGCCGCCAGCAGTGCAACCGCGGTCAAGTCCAAGAGCATGTCCAAGAGCATGTCCAAGACGAAGTCCACATCCAAGGCCGGCAAACTGCCGGAATGGAATCTGTCCGACCTTTATTCCGGCATCGACGCGCCCGAAGTCATCGGCGATTTGCAAAAGATGGATGCCGATTGCGTCGCGTTTGAGACGGACTACAAGGGCAGGCTTGCCGAGCATATCGCAACGGATGATGGCGGGCAGTGGCTGGCCGAAGCGGTCAAGCGCTACGAGGCGATCGACGATCTCGCCGGCCGTCTCGGCTCTTATGCGGGTCTCGTTCATGCCGGCGACAGCGTCGATCCCGCGATTTCCAAATTCTACGGTGACGTTTCGGAGCGGCTAACGGCCGCATCGGTCCATTTGCTGTTCTTCGGTTTAGAACTCAACCGCGTTGACGATGTCGTGATCGAGCGTGCGCTGCAGACGCCCGCACTCGCCTATTATCGCCCGTGGATCGAGGATCTGCGCAAGGACAAGCCGTATCAGCTCGAGGATCGCGTCGAGCAATTGTTCCACGAAAAATCCCAGAGTGGCTATGCCGCCTGGAACCGGCTGTTCGACCAGACCATCTCCGGCCTGCGCTTCAAGGTCGGCGGAAAAGAATTGGCGATCGAGCCGACGCTCAATTTCCTGCAGGACCGCGCCCCGGAAAAGCGCAAGGCGGCGGGGCAGGCGCTGGCGAAAACCTTCAAGGACAATGAGCGGACCTTTGCGCTCATCACCAACACGCTCGCCAAGGACAAGGAAATTTCCGATCGCTGGCGCGGCTTTGCTGATGTCGCGGATTCCCGGCATCTCAACAACCGCGTCGAGCGCGAGGTGGTCGATGCATTGGTCGGATCGGTGCGCGCGGCCTATCCGCGGCTGTCGCATCGCTATTACGCGCTCAAGGCCGGCTGGTTCAAAAAGAAGAAGCTCGCGCATTGGGATCGCAACGCGCCGCTGCCGTTCGCGGCGACGGGCACGATCGCCTGGCCCGAGGCGCGCAACATGGTGCTGACGGCGTATCGCGGCTTCTCGGTCGAGATGGCCGATATCGCCGAGCGATTTTTCACCGATCGCTGGATCGATGCGCCGGTGCGGCCCGGTAAGGCGCCGGGCGCATTCTCGCATCCCACCACGCCCTCGGCGCACCCTTATGTGTTGATGAACTACCAGGGCAAGCCGCGCGACGTGATGACGCTCGCCCATGAACTCGGCCACGGCGTGCACCAGGTGCTGGCCGCCCATAATGGTGCCCTGATGGCGCCGACCCCCCTGACGCTCGCCGAGACCGCAAGCGTGTTCGGCGAGATGCTGACCTTCCGGCGTCTCCTCGAGAAGACCGGCTCCCCGCGCCAGCGC
>JACDAG010000655.1 GCA_013695565.1 Bradyrhizobium sp. | reverse complement strand
CGCTTTGCGTTTGTCGCAGGCAATGACGAAAAATCTGGAACCAGTTGATGGAAGCCCTCGGTCTCCTCATGCACGGCTTTGCCGTCCTGCTGACATGGAAGATACTCGCCCTGATGATGGCCGGGCTGGTGCTCGGCATTTTCGTCGGCGTGTTGCCTGGGCTCGGCGGGCCGAACGGCGTGGCCATCCTGCTGCCGCTGACCTTCACCATGGACCCGACTTCGGCCATCGTGATGCTGTCCTGCATCTATTGGGGTGCATTGTTCGGCGGCGCCATCACCTCGATCCTGTTCAACATTCCCGGCGAAGCCTGGTCGGTGGCGACTACCTTCGACGGCTATCCGATGGCGCAACAGGGCCGGGCGGCGGAAGCGCTGACCGCGGCCTTTACTTCCTCCTTCATTGGCTCGCTGGTGGCGGTGCTGTTGATCACGTTCCTGGCGCCGATGATCTCGTCCTTTGCGTTGAAGTTCGGACCGCCGGAATTCTTCTCGGTCTATCTGCTGACCTTCTGCTCGTTCGTCGGGCTTGGCCGTGAGGCCAAGCACAAGACGATCATCTCGATGTCGCTCGGCCTGCTGCTCGCGGGCGTCGGCATGGACACGGTGTCCGGCCAACTTCGTATGACGTTCGGCTCGACGGACCTCTTGCGCGGCATCAATTTTCTGGTCGCGGTGATCGGGCTGTTCGGCATCAGCGAGATCCTGCTGACGATGGAAGAGCGTCTCGCGCTGCGCGGACACGCCGCCGGCATCTCCTTGCGCGTCGTGCTGTCGGTCTGGAAGGATTTGCCGAAATATTGGGTGACGCTGTTGCGTTCGTCGTTCATCGGCTGCTGGCTCGGCATCACGCCGGGCGGCGCCATCGCGGCCTCGTTCATGGGCTACAATCTCGCCAAGCGCTTTTCCAAGGATCCGGACAGCTTCGGCAAGGGCCGCATCGAAGGCGTGTTTGCGCCGGAGACGGCCGCGCATGCTTCCGGCACCGCCGCGCTGCTGCCGATGCTGGCGCTCGGCATTCCCGGCTCCGGCACCGCGGCGATCCTGCTTGGCGGCCTGATGGTGTGGGGCCTCAATCCGGGACCGTTGCTGTTCGTCGAGCACAAGGACTTCGTCTGGGGCCTGATTGCCTCGATGTATCTCGGCAATGTCGTCGGCCTCGTGCTGGTGCTGACGACGGTGCCGATCTTCGCCTCGATCCTGCGGGTGCCGTTTGCGGCCGTGGCACCCATGATCGTGGTGTCCTGCGCCATCGGCGCCTACGCGATCCAGAACGCGATGTTCGATATCTGGCTGATGCTCGGCTTCGGTGTCGTCGGCTATGTCTTCAAGAAAATCGGGATTCCGCTGGCGCCGTTCACGCTGGCGCTCGTGCTCGGCAACCGTGCCGAGGATGCGTTCCGCCTGTCGATGATCGGCTCCGGCGGCGACATGAAGGTGTTCTGGTCGAACGGCCTGGTCGGTTCGATTACAACACTGGCGATCTTCCTCCTGTTCTGGCCGGTGATCGACAGGGTGTTTAGCAGTGTTAGCCGGCTGGTTCGACCGTCAAATATCGCCAAGTAACCATGGTGCTCAACCGCCGCGTTGGTACGACTCATGCTATAGTGGCTGAGACGCTTGGTGATGGCTCTTCGTCCAAAGATTTTGTGAGATCGCAATCGGATCAATCGAGACTCTTGACCACCATGCTCTTTCGTCCCCAAAGCGATGATTGTCCCGGTGATGTGCGCGGCAAAGTGGTACAGTAAATTCGTCGCTGACTTTGCGGCCCAAGGACTGCGGTTGTGCGAACCTCACATGGTGGGCGTCGGCCGGGCTACGTTCGCAAATGACACACGGTCGGGACGCAACGAATCGCAGGTGTGCTTTATCGCGTAGATAACGCAGTTTAAGAATCGCCAGAGCGACGTCCGACGCAGAATTGGTGGAGGGAGCATCCGGACCATCAATACGAGCAGCGCTTCTCGTAGTGCTTTGTTTGAGTCTAACACCGACTTTGGTCGTTCTCCGACCCTTGTTCTCCAGTGAAGAACCATTGATGATCCGATGGTGGTCGGTTGCTGCACTTGCCGATGGAGCTCTTGCCACACCAGCCGTTTCTGATGCAGCTGGGACATCGCTTGGTGGGGCGAGGGCCGTTAATCTCGCCGCGAACGCGGTTTCAACGTCTTTCGCCTCTTCGGAGGAGAGTTGGTTTTTGGCCTTAAGTAGGTTAGTGGCTCGTCGGGTCAGCTCGGCGAACGTTGCCGAATTCTCAATATCCGCGATCAACTTGCTACATGGTATTGGCGCCGTCGATAGTTCCCCGCCCTTAAGACCGCGATTGATGAGTGTAGGGGATTGAGCTGTTGTCAATTTCGCAAGACTTTGGGCGAAAGGAACGTTGTCCGGAGTTGGCGGATTAGACAAATCTGGCGCGTCCAGGTCGTCCTCTCCTGCAATCCCGACCATGGTGAACAGAGCGTACCGCCGAGCGTATGTGAGCGCCGCTCCCATCCGACGAGGTTGCGAAATCTCCGAGAGGACGCACACGGGCCAGTCCGAAGCGATCCATTCGCCGGAGGTGTGAAGGAGAAGGGTGGTCAAGTTGACCGTCCCGCTGGCGCGGTCGATGTCTGTCGTCTGAGCAACGGCGATCTGATGGCCACCCAAGGTCTTACGGATGATGTCCAACCCGCTTGAAAGAGGGGCATAACGGAACGCGCGCGGGGTCGTCTCGTTGTGGTGGCGGATACTCCCAATCGCCGACTTATCGGGGTTGGAGAGCTCTGTCTGGGCTTTTGCCAGCGCAGTGGCGATGGCCGCGACGCTGTCACTGGAGCGGTGCATGGCTTGCCCCCTCGACCAGATCGAAGCTGACCGCCCCTGATTTGGATCGCTTGGCGCGGATGCCGTGCCCAATGGCTTCCTTCGCATCTTCGGGCAAGAGGACCTTCAGTTCTGCTTTGGCGCGTTCGTGCTGAAGGTGGGCTTGGCGGGTTTCGCGGAAGAGGGCCGCAAATTGTGCCCACGAATTGGAGGCGTTCATATCGACCACCCGGACAGCTTCAACACGGACCTTGGGTGGCTCGCAATCGAAGGGCACTGGAGGCTCGCCGGACTTGACGGCCTCAGAAGGCTTTCTCAGCTGCAATCAGGACTGTCTGATAGATTGGGTCTGCCTCGACCGCGAGTTCGACCCACTTGCCGCCGCCGGTAATGATCGACAGGACGGACATCTTGGTATTGGCAACCAGCATATTATGTTGGAGCTGGGCCATATGCTTCTGGCCTGCAGCCTCTTCAGAGAACGACCAGGGAAGCATGAATTTGGCCTCGAACACCGCCCCGGTCTCCTTGACTAAGCCATCCAAGGTAGCTGCCATCCAGGGGATCGTTCTGTGGATCGCGTGACGCTGGATTTGGCCAATTCGATTTCCTGAGCTCGCTTCATACCAGCGCCGGTTTAGGTCCTCTGTGACCAAGCCAAGCTGGACAACGAGTTCTTGCGAGAGATCAAGCGGGGGGCCCTCTTCCCGCTTTTCTTTCCATAAGCGGGTAAGGGACTTCTCATCTTTGCCCATAATGACGCGTGCGTCCGAGCCGCCTATGAAGTGGCTTCGATCCTGCCCTGTAAGGGTCTTACGACGTGTAGTAGGCAAGCCTCCGCCATTCACCAAAATGGTGTTCGTGGTCATCCGATTGCTCCGAATCTTATTTTCCTGATACAAAGAGATCATACACAATGATCTAAAGGGATCAAGGATTTTGTTGACGCCTTCTCAAATTCGTGCCGCGCGGGCCCTTGTCGGATGGTCGCAAGCCGACGTCGCAGCCGCCGCCGGCTTATCTATCCCCACGGTAAAGAGAGCAGAATCTGATGTAGGCGTCCGGGTGTCTGAGGATGCTATCGCCACTATAGGCTCTGTCCTGAAAAAGGCCGGTGTCGAGTTCATCGAGGAAAATGGAGGCGGGCCTGGAGTTCGCCTCTGGAAGCGTTAAAGTCGACAAGGTACACTGACTGTGACGATCACACGACTTTGGACAGCCTCAGGGCGCCGATCTCTTCGGCGGTAAAACCAAATTCGGCAAGCACTTCCTCGGTCTGTTCTCCGAACTCCGGCGGGCGTGCCGCCATCCTGGTTGGCGTCCTCGACAACGTCACGGGCTGGCCGACCAGCCGGATGTGCCTCTTTTCGGCGTTGGGCACGTCCTGGGCGATGCCGAGATGCTTGACCTGGGCATCGTCGAACATCTGGTCAATCGAATAGATCGGGCCGCAGGGCACGCCCGCGGCGTTGAGCTCGCTAACCCAGGTCTCGGTGGATTTCTTCTCGGTGAGCTTCCCAATCGCAGCGTTGAGCGCGTCACGGTTCTTCGAGCGGGCGGGCGACGTAGCGTAGTCGGGATTGGTGAGGAGTTCCGGCGCGCCGATCGCCTGGGCGCAGCGCTCCCAGATCCGCCCGCCGGTGGTGGCGATATTGATATAGCCGTCCGTGGTCTTGAACACGCCGGTTGGGATCGAGGTCGGATGGTTGTTGCCGGCCTGCTTGGCCACGTCCTTTTCCATCAGCCAGCGGGCGGCCTGGAAATCCAGCATGAAGATCTGGGCCTGCAGCAGCGACGTCTGCACCCACTGGCCTTCGCCGGAGACTTCGCGCTCCAGAAGCGCGGTGAGGATGCCGGCGGCGCAGAACAGCCCGGCGGTGAGGTCAGCGACGGGAATCCCGACCCGCATCGGCCCCTCGTCGGGCGCGCCGGTGACCGACATCAGCCCGCCCATGCCCTGGGCGATCTGATCGAAGCCCGGCCGCTTGTGGTAGGGCCCGTCCTGCCCGAACCCGGAGATGCTGCCATAGACGATGCGCGGATTGATCTTGCGCAGGCTGTCGTAATCGATGCCGAGCTTGGTCTTGACGTCGGGGCGGAAGTTCTCGACCACAACGTCGGCTTTCTGGGCGAGGCGCTTGAACACTTCGAGGCCCTTCGGATCCTTCAGATTGAGCGTCATAGCCCGCTTGTTGCGGTGCAAATTCTGGAAGTCCGAGCCCTGGCGCGGACCGCCCGGCTGCTCGCCGGCGGCATCCTCCAGCAGCGCGTCGATCTTGATGACGTTGGCGCCCCAATCGGCCAATTGCCGCACACAGGTCGGCCCCGAACGGACACGGGTCAGGTCGAGGACGGTGAAACGGGAAAGCGCCTGCGAGGCACGCGGGGAGGGCATCCAGGAATCTCCAGCCAACAATGATCGAGGTCAAAATTATCGGCGAAATATATGGACTTGTCATGCCATCATCGCGGATGGGGTCTGCCCCGGGATGCATGGCTAGCGCCGTAGCGATAGTAACCGCAAATCGGCGCGGGCTTTCGCAGCGAGAGAGCTGTCCGGGTGCCCACGCGATGAAGAGTTCGAGGACTGAACCGCGTTCATACGCCGCGCCATTTTTCTTTTTCTACCGTTAGATTGGGATCGCGTGCGGGCGGCGTAGTATATGCGGTAGCTGTGTCGAGCTTTCATGCAACCGAAGCGATGGCTTTGACCAGGGATAAATCAGCTCGAAACGGCAGGAAGTCCTTCCAAAACCCTAATTGTGGAACTCGTGGGCTACATACTCCTGTAACGTAATCGAAACTTAATCCGCTTTAGATCGCTCGACCGCCGCGTCGGCGGCGAAGGCAAAGCCGGAGGACAAGTGGCGAGCGTTGTATCTGTTACCGCGACCAATAACGCCGAGATCGACGGTCTCCTGGGCGGTACCAAATGGTCCGGCACGATCTCGTACAGTTTCCCGACCTCCCCCAGCGATTACGCCGTCGGCTATGGTTCTGGTGAAGCTGATGACCCGGGCTTTGCGCCGGTCTCAGCGGCCCTTCAATCCGCCGTCCAATACGCCATTGGACTGATATCCGGCTACACCAACGCAACGATCGTGTACGCGGGGTCCGGCAGCTCCGACATTATGGTCGCGCAGTCGCCGGTCGCCAATCCGACCGCCTACACCTACCTTCCCGATCAGACCTACACCGAAGGCGGTGATTCCTGGTTTGGAACCGACTTCGACTTTTCCCAGGCTTCCTTCGGCAACTACTACTTCATGATTGCTTTTCACGAGCTCGGACACTCTTTCGGGCTCAAGCACAGCAATACACCTGACGGTGTCGCCAACGTCGTGGTCCCGACCGCCCATGACGACACCGAATACACCGTGATGAGTTACCGCAGTTATGTCGGCGCTGCGGATACCGGCATTCTCACCAACGAAGATTATGGCTATGCCCAGACCTACATGGCCAATGACATTCTTGCGCTTCAGACCCTCTATGGCGCGAACTACTCAACCCACAGCGAGAACACGGTCTACTCCTGGAGCCCGACAACCGGGCAGGCATTCGTCAATGGCGTCGCGCAGCTGGCGCCGGGCGGAGGAATGGGGGGCACCGCCAACCGCATCTTCGAAACGATTTGGGACGGCAACGGTATCGACACCTATGATCTGTCGAACTACGCGACGGACGTAACGATCAATCTCAATCCCGGTGCATCGTCGATCACGTCGACGGCACAGCTGGCGTATCTCGGCGACGGTCACTACGCGTCGGGGAACATCTACAACGCTTATCTGCTCAACAACGATGCAAAATCCTATATCGAAAACGCCATTGGTGGTTCGGGCAATGACATCATCACCGGCAATGCGATCGCCAATACGCTGAACGGCGGCGCTGGCAACGACATGCTGATCGGTGGAGGGGGCAACGACACGATCATTGGCGGTTCCGGCACGGACGTTGCTGTATTCTCGGGCTCTCACACGAATTATCTAATCAGTTACAATTCGCCGATGCAGACGTTTACAGTCACGGACCAGCGCGTAGGATCGCCAGATGGCACCGAAACGGTCACCGGTGTTGAAAATTTTCAGTTTGCTGACGGTATCGTCGCGAGCGCCTCGTTGATCAGCTCCAATCACGCGCCCGTTGTAACGGCCTCCGACTTTACGGCGACCCATAACCAGAACATCGCGGCTTCCAGCCTGTTCAGTGTTACGGACGCTGATAGCGACACCATTACCAGTTACCAGTTCTGGGATTCGACCGCCGATGCAACCAGCGGTCATTTTGTCGTCGGTGGTGTCGCCCAAGGTACCAATCAGAATATCAACGTTAGTGCGGGGCAGCTGGCCG
>JACDAG010000650.1 GCA_013695565.1 Bradyrhizobium sp. | reverse complement strand
GTCTTGAACTCCGCGACATTGGCATAGGGGGCGGCTTCGCCGACCGGCGGCCGGGTAATTCCCACGTCCAGCTTCAGCGCGGTCGCGGTCAGCCGGGCGTAGATGCCGGATACCGCCAGCCGGTACGGCTCGCCACTTCGATGCGGCGACTTGTCGGGCGAGCGTTCGGCCAACGCGCGCAGATCCTTCGAAACGTCGGCAAGGTGGGCCGCCAGCGATAGTTCGGAACCGAGCACGTGCAGTTCCTCGAGATAGAAGCGCAGCACCCGGCTCGACTGCAACCCGAGCGTTCCGCGCATCACTTCCGCCGTGACGAACGGGTTGCCGTCGCGATCGCCGCCGATCCAGCTGCCCATCTTGAGAAACGAAGCCAGTTCGCCCCGGGAGCTGTCACCCTCGTTCAGCCGGTCCTCCAGCGCGCAATGCAGCCTCGGTACCTCGCGCAGGAAGGTGTAATCGTAGAAGGAGAGGCCATTGGCGACTTCGTCGAGCACGGTGAGCTTGGTCCGGCGCAACAAATTGGTCTGCCACAGCGTCAGTACGGCGCGGCGCAGCTGTTCGTCGCTCGCCTCGCTTTCCTCGGGCGTCAGCTGCACCCGCTCCCGGCGGTCCAGCAGTGCCGCGATCTCCATCTCCCGGTCGATGGTGCTCTTGCGGCGGACTTCGGTGGGGTGCGCGGTCAGGACCGGACTGATCAAGGCGTCGGTGAAGAATTTCCGCAGGTCCGCCGCGCTGAAGCCGGCCGCACGCGCATGGGTCAGCGTCAGCGGCAGCGTGCCCGGTGGCGGCGTGCCGCCGGCCGTCGAGCGCGCCCGCATCTGGCGGATGTTGTTCTGGTCCTCGGCGATGTTGGCCAAATGCGAGAAATAGCTGAAGGCGCGCACGATCCGCACCGTCTGGCTGATCGACATGCTGTCGAGGATCAGTTCAAGCTCGCGCCGCGCCGGCTTGTCGTCGTCGCGGTGGAACCGGATCGAGGTCTGCCGGATCCGCTCGACCAGATCGAACGCGTCGGCCCCCTCCTGGTCGCGCACGGTATCGCCGAGAATACGCCCGAGCAGCCTGATATCGTTCCGCAGCCGGGCATCCTCGGCGTCTTCGACGCGATTGGCCCGGATTTCGGGATCGGAAGGCATGATCTGGGGTGACATGGCTGGCTACTCCAGAGGCTTGCCCGGCAAGTTCTGGAGTGTGCAAGTTTTTTGCCGCAGTGCAAGATAAAGATGGCGGCAGCGCTTCGTCGTCCCTAAATCCGCCGCCCCGCCCGCTCCCAATAGGGGTCGCGCAGGCGGCGTTTGAAGATCTTGCCGGAATCCTCGCGCGGCAGATTGGCCTGGATTTCGACGTGCTTGGGCACCTTGTAGTCGGCCAGCGAGGTCTTGAGCTGGGCGCGGACGGAGGCGATATCCAGCGTCACGCCCGGTTGCGGCTCCACCACCGCCATCAGCGCTTCGCCAAATTCCTCGTCGGGAATACCGAACACCGCGCAATCATGCACGCCGGGAACGGCGTGCAGCGCGGCCTCGATCTCGGCGGGGTAGATATTGACACCCCCCGAAATCACCATGTCGCGCTTGCGGTCGCAGATAAAGACGTAGCCGTCTTCGTCGATGTAGCCGACGTCGCCCGAAGTAATGAACCCCTCGCGATCGATCTCGGAACGCTTCTCGGGCTTGTTGTGGTAGGTGAAATCCGGATTGCCCCCGATGCGCGAATAGATTTCGCCGATCTCGCCGGTCGGCAATACCTGCCCGTCGTCGCCGATGAAACGCAGCTCGGCGCCGGGCGATATCTTGCCAACGGTGCCGGGCTTCTTCAGTGCGTCCTCGGAATTGGCAAAGGTCACCGCGCCTGACTCGGTCGAGCCGTAGAATTCGTAGATCACCGGCCCCCACCACTCGATCATCGCGCGCTTGACGTCGGCCGGACAGGGTGCCGCGGCATGGATGATGTGGCGCAGCGACGACATGTCGTACTTCTTGCGGACTTGCTCCGGCAGTTTCATCAGCCGGATGAACATGGTCGGCACCATGAAGATGGTGTCGGCTTTTTGCGTTTCGATCAGCCGCAAAAACTCCTCGGGCTCGAATCGCGGCATCAGGATCAGCGCCCCGCCGAGCCGTCCGGCGCGCAAGCCGAACGAGTTCGGCGCGGAGTGATACAAGGGCCCCGGCAGGATCGTGCGCGCCCCCGGCTTCAGGCCGTAAATCATTCCCCGCATGGCTTCCGCGTTGGCGCTCTGCGCCGGCGTCGGCGCGAAGCGGCGCACGCCTTTCGGATGGCCCGTGGTACCCGAAGTGTAGATCATGTTCTGCGGCTGCGGCACCACCGGCCCGTCATAGCGCGGCTGCTGCGTGAGCCAGGATTCGAAATCGATCGCGAAATCCGGCGTCGCGAGATGATCGGGGTTGATCTTGTAGTTGGCGAGGATTTCGGGCGGCGTCGGCACGCTGAGCGCGGTGACGCCTGGCGGGATCGCCTCGCGCAACTGATGCAGCATGTCGGCATGCGCGATTAGCACCGAGGTGCCGGAATCCTTCAGCACGTAATTGATCTCTTCCGGCTTGAAATGCCAATTGACGGGCACGCCATAGGCGCCGAGCCGCATCGCGGCATAGGCCGCCTCGATGAAAGCGATGTCGTTGCGCATCAGCATGCAGACGCTGTCGCCCGGCTTGACGCCGAGCTGATACAAGCCGCTCGCGATACGGTTGGCGCGATCGGCGACCTCGGCGTGCTCGCGCCGGCGCTGGCCGCTGATGATGCCGAGGAAGGGGGTTGTCATTGTCGTTTCCGATCTGTCGCCGGGTTTAAACTGTCATTCCGGGATGGTCCGAAGGACCAGACCCGGAATCTCGAGATTCCGGGTTCGATGCTTTGCATCGCCCCGGAATGACAACTCATCTTTATCCCGCGTGAGCAAACCGCGGCGCGCGCTTTTCCAGATTGGCGCGCACGGCTTCTTGCTGGTTGGGTCCGCCCATCAGCTTCATCTGCTCGACGGACTCGGCAAGCAGCGCCGGGCCGGGATCGACGGACAGATTATTGAGCATGCGCTTGGCGGCGCGGATCGCATCCGGGCTCTTGCCGGCGATCTCGCGCGCGACCTCGAAGGCGGCTGCGCGCGGATCGTCGCAGATCCGTGTCGCAAGGCCATAGCTCATCGCTTCCTGCGCCGAGAAGACGCGGCCGGTGTAAGTGAGATCGCGCAGGATATCGTCGCGCACCAGGCTGGCGAGAATCGGCGTGCCCGCCATGTCCGGCACCAGGCCCCATTTGATCTCCATGATCGACATCCGGGCATCGGGGGTGAGAAAGCGCATGTCGGCGCCGAGCGCGAGTTGGAAGCCGCCGCCAAAGGCGACACCCTGGATCGCGGCAATCACCGGCACCGGAAGTTGCCGCCAGCCCCAGACCGCCTGCTGGGGAAAATTGGCCAGCCCATGGGTGCGCGCGGAAAGGTCGCGCTTCTCGCCACCGGGGACGCCGTTGCCGCCGCTCTCCTTCATCGCAGCGAAACGTCCCATATCGAGACCCGCGCAGAATGACCGCCCCTCGCCGGACAATACTACCGCCCGGACGCCTTTTTCATGTGCAAGTCGTTCAGTTGCAGCGACAATCGCCTCGAACATCGCGGCATCGAGCGCGTTCATTTTATCCGCCCGCACCAGTCGGACGTCGGCAATACCGTCCGAAATCGATATCGAAACGCGCTGCTCCATGAGAATTCTCCTCCACTGCTATTCTTTGTTACCGCTTTACAGAACGGCGTTGTGCGGATTTAGTCAATCGACCAATTAACAACAATTCCTTCGGGTGGAAACGATGTTCAACGATCAGCTTCTCGCCGGGCGGCGCATTCTCGTGACCGGAGGTGGTACCGGCCTCGGCAAATCCATGGCGGCGCGATTTCTCGAGCTTGGCGCCGAAGTCCATATCTGCGGCCGGCGCAAGAGCGTGTGCGACGAGACCGCAACCGAACTGATGGATCTGCACGGCGGGCGGGTGGTCAGCCACGGCGTCGACATCCGCAACGCGCTTGCGGTCGATGAGATGATCGAGTCGATCTGGACCGGTGGTCCTCTCACCGACCTCATCAACAACGCCGCCGGCAATTTCGTCTCGCGCACCCAGGACCTGACGCCTCGCGGCTTCGATGCGATCGCCAATATCGTCATGCACGGCACGTTCTATGTCACCCATGCGGTGGGCCGCCGCTGGATCGCCGAGAAGCAGCCCGGCAACGTGGTGTCGATCACCGTAACCTGGGTGCGTAACGGCTCGCCCTACGTGGTGCCGTCGGCAATGAGCAAGTCGGCGATCCACGCCATGACGATGTCGCTGGCGATGGAATGGGGCCGCTATGGCATAAGGCTCAATACCATCGCGCCCGGTGAAATTCCAACCGAGGGCATGAGCAAGCGTCTCAACCCCGGCGATGAACCGGGTGCACGGACCATCGCCAGAAATCCGATGGCCCGCGTCGGCAAGATGGAGGAGTTGCAGAACCTGGCCGTGTTCCTGATCTCCGGCGGCTGCGACTGGATCAACGGCGAGACCATCGCGATGGATGGTGCGCAGGCGCTGGCAACCGGCGGAAACTTCTATGAGTTGCGCGACTGGTCGGATGCCGACTGGGAGCGGGCGCGCGATTCGATCAAGGCGCAGAACGAAAAGGACCGCGCGGCGCGGGGGTAAAATCCTCCCCGTCATTGCGAGCGAAAGCGAAGCAATCCATCGTGCCGTTAGGACGGAATGGATTGCTTCGTCGCATTCGCTTCTCGCAATGACGACCGATTGCGCGGAGCCGCCTGAGCCAATAACATCTCGACAATAAGCAGCAAGATATTCGGGAGAAACATGTCCGCCACACAAGCGCCGGCAAACCTTGCCGAGATGGTGCGCGAGCGCGCCAGGAGCCGCGGCAACGCGCTGGTCTATGAATTCGAAGGACGCCAGACCAGCTTCGCCGAATTCGACATCAAGACCAATCGCGTCGCGAACGCGCTGATCGCGCTCGGCGTCAAGCCGGGCGAGCGCATCGCCTATCTCGGCAAGAACAGCGACATCTATTTTGAACTCTTGCTGGGCGCGATGAAAGCCAATGTGGTGATGGCG
>JACDAG010000624.1 GCA_013695565.1 Bradyrhizobium sp. | reverse complement strand
GTGTATTCCCGTTCCGGGCAATTGTGCGGCTGAAAGGCCCGCCCGCCCGATCACAAACGCGCTACGGCCGTGCGCCGCATCGGCGCTTGCTCAATGCTCGTCCGGCATCGGCGGCAACGGCAGTTCGAAGGCGCCGAGATGGAATTGCTCGCGGCCGTCGTCCGCAATGTCAGGCAGTTCGACCAGCGTGAAGGCGGCCTCCGGGTATTGGCGCCAGATCGCAAGATCATCGGCCGTCACCGTCAGCCAGCCGAACCGCAGCATGTAGCGGCCGGGTTCAGTGACCTGTCCGGCTCGTTGCCAGGTAATCTTGGTGATCATGTTGCTGACCACTTTTCGTTCTCCCAAGGTGTCCCACGCGCAGAGTTTTTGCCGCGTTCTGGGCAATTGTGGGACGCAGGCGGATGCCGCATGCGACGCGGCGGGTTTTCCCAACCTCAACAAAAAGCCCCGGCCGGGGGCCGGGGCGATTTTGCGGTGCTGACCCCGGCCGCGTCTGACGCGGGCCGCGCTCAGTACTTCCGGTACAGCCCGATCAGCTTGCCCTGAATCCGGACCCGGTTCGGCGGCAGGATGCGGACTTCGTAGGAGGTGTTGGCGGGCTCCAGCGCGATCGAGGCGCCGCGGCGGCGGAAGCGTTTCAGGGTGGCTTCCTCCTCGTCGATCAGCGCCACCACGATGTCGCCGGTGTCGGCGGTCTCGTTGCGTTGGATCAGCGCCATGTCGCCGTCGAGGATGCCGGCGTCCACCATGGAATCGCCGCGTACTTCGAGCGCGTAATGTTCGCCGGAGCCGAGCATGTCCGGCGGCACGCTGATGGTGTGGCTGCGGGTCTGCAGCGCCTCGATCGGCGTACCGGCGGCGATCCGGCCCATCACGGGCACGGCGACCGGACGGTTGCCATCGTCCTCGGCGGCAGCACTCGAGGTGCGGACCTTGCCGAGCGTGCCTTCGATGACGCTCGGGGTGAAGCCGCGGCGGCCGTTGCTGTTACCGGCGCCCGCAAGCTCGGGCAGCTTGATGACTTCGATGGCGCGGGCGCGGTTGGGCAGGCGGCGGATGAAGCCGCGCTCTTCCAGGGCGGTGATCAGGCGGTGGATGCCGGATTTGGAGCGCAGGTCGAGCGCATCCTTCATCTCGTCGAAGGAGGGCGGTACACCGGCCTCTTTCAGCCGTTCGTTGATGAAACGCAGAAGTTCATACTGTTTGCGCGTAAGCATCTCGAGCAATCCCCCGGTTGGCGCGTCGTAATTCGTGGTCGTTCAATTCGCGGTCTTCAGTTTCGAAGTCTTCAGTTTCGAAGTCTTCAGTTTGGTATCTTTGGTTTCGAAGTCTTCAGCTTCGAGAGGCAGCGATCTCAAACCCGGGAGTCTCAAAACTCCCATTTGTAGACACTAGCCCTCGAAACAAATCATGAACGGACACTATATGTTCGATACATGTTCCGCAACCACTTAATTTCAGGTGAACGAAAGCCGACTTCGCCCCAACGCGCGGTCGGGCAGCGTCATTCCGGCAGGCGCAGAAACGCGCAAGGCGTGCCCGCAGATACCGCCGGCGCAAACGGCGGACGTATCAAAAGCGCCCGTGCCGCAGCGAGATTTCCAAGCAGCGACGAATCCTGATGGCTCACCGGAACCGCGATCAATTCGCCGTCTTCGCGCCGCTCGAGCCGTGCGCGCAGATAGTCCTCGCGCTGGTCGTTGGCGGCGAGATCGCGGCCGAGCAGCGCGGTCTCCCGGACCTGATGGACGGTTTTTCGGCCCGACAGCGCCCGAACGTCGCCTTTCTCGCCACCGGCGACGAGCTGGTGATGCCGGGCGCCACGCCCGGCCCCGGCCAGATCGTCTATTCGAACGGCTATGCGCTGCGCGCGCTGGCACGGGCCGAAGGTGCTGACACCATCGACCTCGGCATTGCCGCCGACACAATGGAGGCGACCACCGACGGCATCCGCCGCGCCCGCGATACCGGCGCCGACATCCTGATCACGATGGGCGGGGCCTCGGTCGGCGACCACGACCTCGTCAAGCGCTCGCTGGAGGCCGAGGGCGTCGCCATGGCGTTTTGGCGGATCGCGATGCGGCCGGGCAAGCCGATGATGCACGGGCGGCTCGGCGACATGCGGGTGATCGGCCTGCCCGGTAATCCGGTGTCGTCCTATGTCTGCGGCTTCCTGTTTCTGGTGCCGTTGATTCGGGCGCTGTCGGGCCGAAAAACCGTCCATCACGTCCGGGAGACCGCGCTGCTCGGCCGCGATCTCGCCGCCAACGACCAGCGCGAGGACTATCTGCGCGCACGGCTCGAGCGGCGCGAAGACGGCGAAT
>JACDAG010000617.1 GCA_013695565.1 Bradyrhizobium sp. | reverse complement strand
TCGGGACAAGCGGGCGGCAGCGGCACCAGGGTGAGGTTACCGGGTGGATTGAGCTTGCGCGTGGTGTGCCACCCAGCCTTGTCGAGGATGAGCAGCGCATGGGCCCCCGGCGCGACGGCGCGGCCGGCTTCGGCATTGTGTCGCTGATGGTCCTCTTTAAGGTCACAGTCGGCCGCGCCGACGACCTTCAGAAGATGAAGGATGTCGCCAACAACTTCTCCCACGAAAATCTGACTTGTTCGCTATTACATGTTTGTAGCTGAATGCATGAAAAATAAGGACGCTAAAGACCCTGTGGTTTCGCAATACATGAGCGCGGCGCAGACGTTCCTCAAGCGCGGAATTGAAACAGGGAAAATAGCCGACGTTTCAGATGCGGCCATAAATGCAAAAATGGAGTTGGCAATCGATGAGATGAAAGAGGACACCAACACCAACTGTGTCAACATTTCGGTTCTATTCAAGAAACACGCCAAGCAATGCAAATCGACGAGAACGGCCCCGCAGCACTTGCGGATAAGCTCAAAAAGATGGGTCTATAGTAACCGCTGGGGCAAGTTTAGGAAAGCACGCCCATTGAGTTCGAAAAAGCCGGTGTTGAATTTACTGCGGAGAACGGTGGTGGGGGACTTGGGTTAGTATGAAGAAGCGCGCAAGAAGGTAGGCATTCACGATCGAAGCAGGGAGTACATGCGATGAAGAGAGATATGGACGTGATCCGCTCTTTGTTGATGCGCTTGGAGGCGATGAACTCAAATCCCCATCGCGTATTGCTAATTCGTGGCGGGGAGCCCGAATTATGCGTAGATGGAGCGTCCCTCGATACGGTTAAGTACCATCTGGCGCTGCTTCGCGAACGAGGCCTCATCGAACCGCAGGAGGGCGGGACGCTGGACGGCGGGATTTATTTCAGGCGCTTAACGTGGGAAGGCCACGACTTCGTGGACGCTGTTCGAGACGAAGATATCTGGCATAAGACGCGTCACGGCGCGCTTTCTGCTGGAAGCTGGACTTTTGACCTTGTGAAAGAGCTCGCCAAAGGATTCATCAAAAAGCAGATCGAGCAACGCACCGGCGGCGTGTTGTAATTTTCGCGCCGGGCACCTTGAGGTGAAGACCAATCAGCTTGCGCTTCGTTGGTAGCTGAGTGACGCGAGCGAGGGAAAATGGCAGCATCAGTTGACGGCTTTTCGCTCGCGACGATCCCCTTGGTTCCGTTGTACAATGATAGGGCTCTCGGGAATGCAACTGGATTTGTCTGGCTCCACGAGGGCCAGCATTTTTTAATCACAAACTGGCACGTCGTATCGGGACGAAGCGCGGAGACCGGCCATGTGCTTCATGAGATGGGAGGCATTCCCAACAAGCTTGGCCTTTACCTCAAGCCATCAACGAATACATTTGGCTGGTACGATTCGGTCGTTGATCTAATAGATCCTGCCGGACAACCGCTGTGGTTCGTCCATCCGAGCTTCAGCAGTCAGGTCGATGTGGTGGCGGTAAAACTGGCAGAGCCGCCAACCGGTAGTCGCTATCTTCCGATTAACATCTTCCAGTTAGACGCTTTGCAAATCGACGTAGGCATGGACGTCTTTGTGCTGGGCTACCCTTTCGGATTCAAACCGCCAGGTATGCCGGTCTGGAAACGTGGCAGCGTGGCTTCAGAGCCAAGTATCGCTCCTCTCACAGAGAGATTCATTTTAGTGGATACCGCTTCTCGCCCTGGCATGTCAGGCGCGCCAGTCATAAGGCGAAGTTGGGCAACTCACATGATGGAGGGCGGTGATATCATTTCGGGACCACGGGTGATGACATCTTTTGTCGGGGTCTACTCCGGCAGACTGCACACAAAAGATCAAGGTGACGCTCAGCTAGCGCGCGTTTGGCCTCGTATGCTTATCGAAGAGATATTTAGTGTTCTTTTACGCGATCAGCCGCGGCAATGAACATACAGGCTAGGTCGAACATAGCTCTCGCCAACGAGACCGCCATACTCAAAGGCAAATACGAAGACAGCCAGGCGCAAGCTCACAAAAGCCGTTCGCGGGATCTGCCGGCGTTTCCTCGCTTGGAAGAATCGCGCCTGCAAGCGTACGGGTGCGCCTATCGATACGTGCAGCGCCTAATCTAAGTCGGTTGTGGGCGCATTAGCGCCAAGGGCAAGTTTCCCGCAAAATCTCCGGGCTGGAAGATTGAAAACTTCTCGGCGTATTCAGCGAGCCAAATTGACCGATCGATGGCCGTCACACCGGACACGGCAAAGGAATTGTTGAACGTCGCATAATACAACATATGCCCGTGCTCGCCGACAGCGGTCGAATACTGAAACTGACTGCCGACGTTCATCCGACCTTGATGCAGGCTTTTCGGAGCCGGCAGCAGGTCGAGCAGACCCTGCGGAATATCGCCCCTCATGGCCTGCAGGTTTGTGAACCACATAACCATGACACCGCCGCCGGGCGGGATGACGGCACCTGTCGTTTCAAAGTGAAGAGCAAACCCGAGTTTTGCCGCGAAAGTCAGGATGTGACGGCTCAATATCGGGCCATCAACTCGCAGCGGGTGCATGTCATCGGCAAGGCCGTGACGCTTGCGCGCTAGCTTTTCGGCTGCTCGGAAGACCTTCATTTCCTCAAGAAGTCCCGGAACGTTATTGGCGACGGCAGACAGGACCTTTTCAAATTCAGGAACGCGCGAAGCTGCGCCCTCTGGCTCGGTAAGGCTCCGCGCCAGCATCGCCGCTACTAGGTCGGAATGACCCGTTTGCTTATTGCATCCGACGCAAGCAGGAAATTCGAGGCCTCGCGGACGATGCCGGCCGAAGAATATTTGAATGGGCGGCATGTGCTCGATGGTCGTAGCTCCATTCGCGCCCGCGCAATAAATGCAGCCGGGCGACGCTGCCAACATCGCCGCATGCGTTTGCTGCTTGCGTTTTGCCTCGCCCATTTTGATGCCCGCAGCCGATCGCACCGATCAGCCTCAAATGCGGCGAACGGACACCCCACCGTTGCCGACATCGGAACACGATTTGCCGCTTACCCAGTGCTTACCCGGTGCTCTGCATAAAAAAGCAAGTCGGGTTAAGCTATTGAAATTATTGGCGCTCCCTAGGGGAATCGAACCCCTGTTTCAGCCTTGAGAGGGCCGCGTCCTAACCGCTAGACGAAGGGAGCGTTGGCTGGAGGGAATAGCCGCGAAACCGGCCGGCTGCAAGACGCTGAAGGCCAAGGTTTTGCCGATCTATGGCGAGCCGGGGCCAGAATCTGGGGGTCTGCACCGAAATCAGGCTTCAGGGCGCCTTCAACTGCGCGATGGCGGCAGCACCGGCGGGAGGGTCGAGACTAAAAAGGACAGCAGCTGAAAATCCCTGACTCAGAGCAGATTGAGCACGCATCTGCTGGCCACTGCCGCCCGCATAAGCCTGATTCAAAAGGTCCGTTCCGGGAGCCCCCGTCCTCGGCACACCAATGTTGAAATAATACGCACCACCTGCCTCGACCCGAACTTCCGTTTCGAACGCGAGAGAAATTCCAGCCTGGACAGAAAGCTTAGAGCCCCGGCGAACGATCGACAAAGATGTAGGAACCGTTGGTGACGGCTCCGACGGGTTTTCCGTCGACCTTTATTTCCACCGCCGGTGCGGCCCCGCCCAAAGCGCCGAGAACGCCCTACTCGCGCAGGAAGTACATTCTCGCCAGCCGTGAGTCCCTCTGCTTTGATTGAGATTCAATCGCTGAAGTTCCGGCGCATGCCGCCAACTGCAAGGCAAGACAGAACGCAACGACGATACGATAGAGTTGCCCCATTCCCACTCTCGGCCGATGTCCCCTTCCGCGTACCTAAATCAAAAGTTGTCCGGGTTGGCAACACCTACCGGAAGGGCGCGCGCTGAGTGCTTCAGGGTTCGCTGGCGAATTTCAGCGTGCCGGCCGGTTTCAGCGTCCTGGCGTCGAAGGTGCGGATTTCGGTCACCCCGGCCGTATCCAGCGTCACCACCAGCCGATCGCCGGCGACGCCGGTGGAGACGATGCGGGCGCCCTTCGGCAGGCTCGCCGTGGTATCGGTTAGCGCGACGGGGCTTCCCTCGCCGCGGTAAAGGCGGTACCCGACAGCGGTCAGGACCACGGCGACCGCGAGTGCCGAGGTCATGCCCGCGATCAGCATCATCCGCCGCACCCGCGCAAACAGCACGGCCTGCTCGGGGGTCGGTTCGGGTGCAACGGTATCGGTCATGCAAAGGCTCTTCTTTGGAACAAGGCACGTCTTCTTTGGAACAAGATAAGTCTTCAAGCAGCACTTCGAATAGCCGTCCCGACAACGGGCAGAGGCTGGAGGTCACCGTCGGCGGCGACGAGGGATCGACACGTCTCGACCGCGTGCTTGCGGTGCTCCGCCCGGAACTGTCGCGCTCGCGGCTGAAGGCGCTGATCCTGGCCGGTTCCGTCACCGCCAGGGGCTCCCCCATCCGCGACCCCGCTTATCATGTCGCGAAAGGCGATACGATCAGAATCGACGTCCCGGAGGCCATCCCGCCGGAGCCGAAGGGCGAAGATATCGCGCTCGATATCGTCTTCGAGGACGACGACATTATCGTCATCGACAAGCCGAAGGGCCTGGTCGTGCATCCCGCCGCCGGCCACGAGACCGGCACACTGGTCAACGCGCTGATCGCCCATTGCGGCGCCAGCCTTTCCGGCATCGGCGGCGTCCGCCGGCCGGGCATCGTGCACCGGCTCGACAAGGACACGACGGGATTGATGGTCGTCGCCAAGAACGACCGCGCGCATCAATCGCTGACCGCGCAATTCGCCGACCATGGCCGCACCGGGCCGATGCGGCGCGGCTATATGGCCTTCATCTGGGGCGTCCCGAACCGCCAGCGCGGCACCGTCGATGCGCCGATCGACCGGCATCCGTTCGCACGCGAAAAAATGGCGGTGCGCGACAGCGGCCGCGAAGCCATTACCCATTGGGATCTGCAGGAGACTTTTAATGGCCGGGACGGCAAACCGGTCGCGTCGCTCCTGGCCTGCCAGCTCGAGACCGGGCGGACCCATCAGATCCGGGTGCATCTGACCCATGTCGGCCACCCGCTGATGGGCGATTCCGTCTACGGTCCGCACTTCAAGAC
>JACDAG010000614.1 GCA_013695565.1 Bradyrhizobium sp. | reverse complement strand
GCTTGTCGCTGAGCTCCTTGATGGTATCTCCCTCGACCAGCAACTGATAGCCGCCGCGGAGTTCGCCGAACGAAGGTTCGAGCAGTTCGAAATTCCTGAACAGGATTTGTTGGGACATCTGATCTCACTGCAGCCGGTTCTTGTGGAAACGGCCGCCCTTCATGATGACCGAAAGGTGCTGCCCCTCGCCCCCGAACAGCTTCAGATCCCTGAGCGGGTCGCCGTCGACGACGAGCAGATCGGCGAAGGCGCCCGGCTTCAGGCAACCGATCTTGCCCTCCATGCGGGTCACCTGGGCGCCGATCGTGGTGGCGGAACGGATGATCTCGGCCGGCGACAGCACCTGCGCGCGCAGCGTGAACTCCTGCGATTGCGCGACCTGCAACTCGCCGAGCAAGTCCGTGCCGTAAGCGACCGGGACGCCGTGGCGCTTGCAGATTTCCAGCGACTTCAGGGCGCCGTCGATGACGAGATCGTTCTTGGCCAGCATGTCCGAATTCATGCCGTATTCGGCGGCATGCTTCTTCATCTCGAAATAGGTGACGAGATTGGCGACCAGGAACATGCCCTTTTCGGCCATCAGCCTGGCCGACGCGTCGTCGATCAGATTGCCGTGCTCGATGGTGCGAACGCCGGCTTTCGCCGCACGCGTGATCGCTTCCGGCGTATAGGCGTGCGCACAGACGTAGCGGCCAAAGGCATGCGCTTCCTGCACCGCGGCCTCGACCTCGCCGACCGAGAACTGCAGGCTGTCGAGCGGGTCATAAGGCGAAGCCACGCCGCCGGACATCATGATCTTGACCTGGTCGCAGCCCTGGCGCATTTCCTCGCGCACCGCGCGGCGGACTTCGGTGATGCCATCGGCAATGCCCATGGAGAACGACAGCGCGTTGCAGCAGTGACAGCGTGAGCCCAGATCAGTGCGGCGGCGACCGTCGCTATGGCCGCCGGTGGGACCGATGGCGCGGCCAGCGATGAACAGCCGCGGCCCGGGTATCAGCCCCTTCTCCGTCGCCTCCTTGAGGCCCCAATCGGCGCCGCCGGTGTCGCGCACGCTGGTGAAGCCGCGCTCGAGCATCTTGTGCATCAGTCGCGCGGCGCGCGCCGTCATCAGCGTCAGCGGCACGCTTTCCATGTTGCGGATCACGACCTCGGACAGCACCACATGGACATGGCTGTCGATCAGGCCGGGCATCAGCGTGCGCCCACCGCAGTCGATCACGCTGGCCGATGCAAGCTTGATCGGTTTGGCCGAGATTTCCTTGATGGTGTCGCCTTCGACCACCAGTTCATGGCCGCCGCGTAATTCGCCGACCTCCGGATCGAGCATTTCGAAATTCTTGAAATGGATGACTTCCATGGCCCGGCTTCCGATCTTTCGCGCGTTGATCGCGCGTTGATCGAAATGTCCTATGCCGGTCTGCCCGCGTCAATGGGCAAGCCATGCGCGAACACGCAGAGCGCTGTGCCGTGGCCACTTCAGGACGCCTGCTTAGGCACCTCCAGCACCGGGCCTAACGATGCCGCAAACCGCCTGATATGGTCGGCAATCGTATCGGCATGGTCCTCAAGTGCGAAGTGGCCGGTGTCGAGGATGTTGAGATCAACATTCGGCAGGTCGCTCCGATAGGGATATGCCCCGACCGGCGGGAAGATGACGTCGTTCTTGCCCCAGACGATCAGCGTCGGCGGCTGATGCTTGCGGAAATATTCGTGCCAGCGCGGATAGAGCGCAAGGTTGGTGCGGTAGTCGTAGAGCAAGTCCAGCATGATCTCCTTGTTGCCGGGGCGAATGAGCAGCGCCTGCTGCAGCATCCAGCTGTCCGGCGATATTTTGGCGACGTCCTGGACGCCGTGGGCGTAATTCCATTCCAGCGCGTCGTTCGACATCGCGGCATTGCGGATCATGCCGAAATTCTCCGTCGACGGATCCTTCCACAGTCCCTTCGCGGGCGCCCAAAAGCTGTCAGGCAAACCCTCCTCGTAGGCGTTGGCATTCTGCACGATCAGGAAGGATATTTTCTGGGGATGCCGGGTGGCGAGCCGGAAACCGACGGGGCCGCCAAAGTCCTGCATGTAGAGAGCAAATTTGGAAATCCCCAAAGCATCGATGAACTTTTCGACGACGTCGGCGAAACGATCGAACGTGTAAGTAAAGGCCTTTCGGTCGGGCGCGTCGCTATATCCGAAGCCGGGGT
>JACDAG010000607.1 GCA_013695565.1 Bradyrhizobium sp. | reverse complement strand
GCACGGTCCGCCTCTCTCAGCGTATCGCGCTTTTGTCTCAGCGTGTCGAAGACGCGCTCGGCGCGTGCCAGGGTGTCGCCGAACCAGCGCTGGACGTCCTCGCGCTGGATCGGCTCCGGAACGAAGTCGGGAAGCTCATTATTGCCAGCCAGTGCGACGTGCATCTCGGCGACGCGCCGCCCCGCCTGCGACATGTAGCGCAGATAGGAGACCTGGTCCTCGCTTTCCCGCACATGCTCGCTCGCCGCCAACAGGCGCTGCTCGTCGACGAAACGGTCGAGATAGGCCGCCGTGACGGTCCAGGCGTCACCCTGATTGGCGACGAAGGCATGCAGGACGCCAATGGCGTTTCGCTCTTCGCCGTCGATCAGTTCGACGCTGCCGAGCAGCGCCGGCGTATTGGCAAAACCTGCGACCTCGGTCAGGAAGCGCCCCATTTCGATCTCGGGACTGATGCCGGTCTGCAGCGTGCGGTAGATTTTAACGACATAGTCGTTATCCACCAGCGCGGTGCTGTGGGCCCGATCGTTTTCGATAGTGCGGATATGTTCGGGTTGCTTGATCGCCTTGTCCGAAAAACGGCTGGTCGGCCGGAATTCCAGCTTCAGGCCCTGCTCGCTTTCGTCGACGGTGAGCGACTCCTTGAGGTTTCGCAGCAACAGCGCGATGAAAATCTGGTCGGTGGCGACGTCGAGCAGCGTCCCTTCGCGGGCACCCTGACGGACGGCGGCCAGCGCGCGCGGATTATAGCGCTCGCGGTCGAACCGCACCCATTCGATCTGCAGGGGCAGCACATAGCGCGTGGTGACGTCACGCTGCGTCGATTGGAAGAAGGCGAGCCACGGCCGGTTGTCGCCGATATCGCAGAACGGGATCGCCGAAATCAGCGTCGGATGGATCGCCTTGGCGGAGCGTTCCGGGTACCAGCGGGTCCGCGCCAGATGCCCCGGCAGGACATCGCGCTCGAACACGCCGCGGGTACGCGCCAGCGACACCCAGGTCGCGCCCAGCGGCACCACCAGCGTTTCGAATTCCGGGACGGCCCGCTGCACCACCGGCTCCGACTTGTCGCGCTCCTGCAGCTCGAACCAGTAGAAGCCGTACGGCGCCAGCGTGATCATGTAGGGCAGTTCGCCGATCGCCGGGAAACGCGTGCGGCCGAGCATCTCCAGGGGAATGCGGTCCTTCCACGCGGAGAGATCGAGTTCGGTCGCTTGCGCCGACCGCGACAGATTGGCGACGCAGAGAATGGCTTCGTCCTCATACTGGCGGACGTAACACAGCACCGAGCGGTTTTCCGGGCGGATGAACGTCATGGTGCCGCGGCCGAAGGCCAGCGTCGATTTGCGGACAGCGATCAGCCGCTTGGTGGCTGACAGCAGCGACGACAGGCTGCGCGACTGCGCCTCGACGTTGACGGATTCGTAGCCGTAGACGGGGTCCATGATGGTAGGCGCATAGAGCCGCGCCGGATCGGCGCGAGAGAAGCCGCCATTGCGGTCCGGCGTCCATTGCATCGGCGTGCGCACGCCGTTGCGGTCGCCGAGATAGATGTTGTCGCCCATGCCGATTTCGTCGCCGTAATAGATGATTGGCGTGCCCGGGAACGACAGCAGCAGCGAGTTCATCAGCTCGATCTTGCGCCGGTCATTGTCCATCAGCGGCGCGAGGCGCCGGCGGATGCCGACATTGATGCGGGCGCGGGGATCGTTGGCGTAGGTCGACCACAGATAATCGCGCTCGACGTCGGTGACCATTTCCAGCGTCAACTCGTCGTGGTTGCGCAGGAACAGCGCCCATTGGCAATCGGCCGGGATGTCGGGCGTCTGCCGCAGGATGTCGGTGATCGGAAAGCGGTCTTCCTGCGCGATCGCCATGTAGATGCGTGGCATCAGCGGGAAATGATAGGCCATGTGGCATTCGTCGCTGCGACCGAAATATTCCTGCACGTCTTCCGGCCATTGATTGGCCTCCGCCAGCAACACCTTGCCCTTGGCGTAGGCGTCGAGCTCAGCGCGCAGGTGTTTGATGATGCCGTGGGTCTCGGGCAGGTTCTCGTTGTTGGTACCGTCGCGCTCGCACAGATAGGGGATGGCATCGAGGCGGAAACCGTCCACGCCGGTATCGAGCCAGCGCTTCATCACCTTGACCAGCGCCGAGACCACGCGTGGATTGTCGAAATTGAGATCCGGCTGATGCGAGAAGAAGCGGTGCCAGTAGAACTGGCCGGCTTCAGGGTCCCAGGTCCAGTTCGACTTCTCGGTATCGGTGAAGATGATCCGGGTGCCCTGGTATTTCTGGTCGGTGTCGCTCCAGACATACCAGTTGCGCGCGCTGGAATCCGGGTCGCTGCGCCGGGCGCGCTTGAACCAGTCGTGCTGGTCGGAAGTGTGGTTGACGACGAGTTCGGTGATGACGCGCAGGCCGCGCTTCTTGGCTTCCTGGATGAAGCGCTTGAAATCCTTCATGGTCCCGAAATCGGGATTGATATCGCCATAGTCGGCGATGTCGTAGCCGTCATCGCGGCCGGGCGAGGGGTAGAATGGCAACAGCCACAGCGTGGTGACGCCGAGGTCCTGGAGATAACCCAGCTTCTCGGTCAGCCCTGCGAAATCACCGATGCCGTCATTATTGCTGTCGGCAAAGGCCTTGACGTGCAGCTGATAGATGATGGCATCCTTGTACCAAAGCTCATCGCCGCCGGCCTCAACGGCTGGCACCTCGTTTGCATCGATAGCAAAGCTGCCGCCGTTATTCAGCGGATAGGCTGCATCGAATCGAAAGGAGACCCCGGCCTTGGTGCTTTCGCCGGTTTGGACTTTTTTGTTCACGGTGATGCCATCGCCATGGAAATGACGCCCCATTTCCCTTGCGAGAGAGGAGACGTTCCGGACATATGTAAAAAGCCGCTCGGCCGACTTTGGTTCCCGTGGAACCGATCCAGGGGCTGAGCGTTAGACACCGTCTATCCCCTTCCTGTATTTGGACAATTTCGCGACGCCTCTAAGACGTTTGCGTGCAAACCGCGTGCCGAATGGACCTTTTCGCTCAAGCTAAACGCCAGGGAATCCAGACCGAATTCGTGGACGGTCAGGGTCACCGCCGTGTGACGGCCGCGGCCGCCCTTAAAATTATCCTCGATGCCTTGCCGCCGCAGACCCCGGGCCCGCTCATTGGCGGTCCGGTCGTGGTCCGGTCCGGGCTGCCCACGCGCACCGAACTCTCGGCTGCGGCGAAGCTCCCGGTCCGGTGGAAAATCGAGGAGGATCACGGGGTTATCGCGGAGGGTGAAGCTTCCGATCGCGTTATCGTCTGGCCGCTGGATCTGCCGCTCGGCGTCCACCGGCTGCAGCTCGCAGATGCTGCATCCGCCACCGAAGACGTGCCGCTGCTATCGGCGCCACCGAAGGCCTTTGGCGGGGATTTCGACCGCTGCTGGCTGCTTGCGGTCCAGCTTTACGGCGTCCGATCGGCGCGCAATTGGGGGATCGGTGATTTTACCGATCTCGCCGGACTGATCGAGCTCGCCCATCGTCTGGGGGCCGACGGTGTCGGCCTCAATCCGCTGCATGCCCTGTTCGACGACCGACCCGGCGATTGTAGTCCGTATTCGCCGAACAGCCGGCTGTTTCTCAACGCGCTGTATGTCGATCCCGAGAATATCCCGGAATTTCGCATCGACGCCGGCACAAAGGATGCGCTGGCGCGGGTGAGGGAAGGCGACAACATCGACTACGTTGCCGCCGCCGGATTGAAATGGCGCGCGCTGCGATCGGCATTCGCCGCCTTCCAGGCCGGTGCGGCACAAGGTCGCCGGCAGGAATTTGAAAAATTTTGCAACCAGCGCGCGCCGTTGTTGTCTCACTTCGCCTGTTTCGAGACGCTCCGGCACAAATTCAAGAAGCCCTGGTGGGAATGGCCGGAGGAATGGCGGCAACCGGACGAAGCCAAATGCGCCGAACTGCGCAGCGGCGAAGACGCGGCCGAAATCGCGTTCGTCGAATTCGTGCAATGGATCGCGGACCGGCAACTGGCGGCTGCAAAAGATTCCGCCGACCGGCTCGGCATGAAGGTCGGGCTCTATCTCGACGTCGCCGTCGGCGTCCAGGCCGACGGTTTCGATGCGTGGAACGAGCAGGTGGCGATCTCACGCCATCTCGGCGTCGGCGCGCCGCCGGATCCACTCAACACCGCCGGCCAGAGCTGGGGCCTTGCCGGCTTCAACGCAACCGGGCTGGAGCAAAAATCCTTCGCGCCCTATCGCGACATGCTGCGCGCCTCGATGCGGCACGCCGGCGCGATCCGGCTCGACCACGTGCTGGGCTTGAAGCGGCTTTATCTGGTGCCGCAGGGTTTTTCCGCCGCCGACGGTGTCTATGTGCCGATGCCGTTCGAGGCGCTATTGGCCGCGACCGCACAGGAGAGCGTCGTAAACCGTTGCGTCGTGATCGGCGAAGACCTCGGCACGGTGCCGGAAGGGTTTCGGGACCAGATCGCCGGGTGGGGCATCTGGTCTTATCTGGTCATGATGTTCGAGCGCGACGATCAGGGACTGTTTCGCGGTCCCGATCATTATCTGGCCAATGCGCTCGTCACCTTCAACACACATGATCTATCGACTTATGCCGGCTGGCGCTCGTTCGGCGACCTCAAGACCAAGCGCGCGCTCGGCATCGATCCCGGCGAGAGCGACGATGCGCGCTGGCACGCGCTGGCGATGCTCGACAATCTGCTGCGTCATCACCGCATCGACAAAAACGATCTCTATTCCGTGACAAATTTCCTGGCGCGGACCCCGTCACGGCTGCTCGCAATCGGCCTGGAGGATTTCTTGGGTCTGGTGGACCAGCCCAATATTCCCGGCACGGTCGACGAGCATCCCAATTGGCGACGCCGGCTGCCGGTGCCGCTCGAACAGATCGCGTCCGCGATCGACATTGCCGCGCTGAAGGCCGCGACACGCGAGCGGTCGCGCGCTTAAGCCCCGATCCAGGGTGGTCACAAGCCTTGTCGTGCAGAATAGAAGACTATGGGCTGATCGGTGATTGCGAGACCGCGGCGCTGGTCGGTCGCGACGGATCGATCGACTGGTTATGCTGGCCGGCCTTCGATTCCGAAACCTGCTTTGCCGCGCTGCTCGGCACCCCCAAACATGGCCGCTGGTTGATCGCCCCCGCAGGTGAGATCGCAAAGACTTCGCGCCGCTACCGCGACAACACGCTGATCCTGGAAACGCGGTTCGAGACCGCCGATGGCGTGGTCGACCTGATCGATTTCATGCCGCCGCGTGGCAATGCGTCCGATGT
>JACDAG010000559.1 GCA_013695565.1 Bradyrhizobium sp. | reverse complement strand
GCGCTGGGACCGCGCGACCTACCTGAAATACTGGGCGACCGCGTTCAATTCGAAGCTGATCCCGTATTGGGACGTCCGCGATGAACTCATTACCGTGATCGGAAATGTTGCGCTGGTGCGCTCCACCAACAAGGCCGTCCGCCGCCGCGACGGCAATGAAGTCACTGCTATGACCATGTACACCGACACCTATCTGTTCGAGAGCGGCGCCTGGAAGTGCATTCAGGCTCAGATCCAGGCGGTGGCGCCCGAGCATTATCCGTCCGATGACACCATCGTCAGCGTCTACATCGAAGGAAAATTGCAGTCGCGGGCGGCATGATTGCACCGAGATGGCGTTAGCGCGGTTGGGATAGACGGCGAGGGACCTTGCCGTTAACCTTCGGCTTTCCCGTGAGGACCACCATGCTCAAGCTCTATTATGCCCCCGGCACCGTCGCGCTCGCGTCGCACATTACGCTGGTCGAATCCGGCGCCGACTACACCACCGAACGGATCGATTTCAAAACCAACCAGCAGAACAGCCCGGAATATCTCGCGATCAATCCGAAGGGCCGCGTGCCGTCGCTGGTGACCGATCGCGGCATCCTGACCGAGACGCCGGCGATGCTGATCTACATCGCGCAGAGCTTTCCGAAAGCGAAGCTGGCGCCGTTCGAGGATGCCTATGCGTTTGCGCAGGCGCAGTCCTTCAACAGCTATCTGTGTTCCACGGTGCACATCAACCATGCCCACCGCATGCGCGGGGCGCGCTGGGCGACCGAGGAATCCTCCTTTGCCGACATGAAGCGCAAGGTCCCGCAAAGTGTCGGCGCCGCCTTCGGATTGATCGAGCGCGATATGCTGAAAGGGCCGTGGGTGATGGGCGACACCTACACGATCTGCGATCCCTATCTGTTTACGCTGGCGGGATGGCTGGAAGGCGACAGCGTCGACATTGCGACGCTGCCGAAGGTTGCTGGTCACCGCAAGCGCATGGCGGATCGGCCAGCCGTGCAGCAGGCGCTGGCGGAAGTGAACGGTTGAGATCCTGTCGTCTCGCGGCCGAACGACACGCGGCGTCATTGCGAGGAGCGTCAGCGACGAAGCAATCCATGCTTCCGCACATGTGGTCAGATAGATTGCTTCGCTGCGCTCGCAATGACGTGGATAGGGCAGAGTAGCCCTACGCCACCTTGCGCTTCTCCCGCTCCATCTCGCGGCCGATGCCGAGCATGATGGTGCGCAGCCAGATCGAGCCCAGGTCCATCTGGGCGCGGGTCGGGTAGAACATGAACTGCTCGTCGATCCCGGGATCGAACGGCGGCGTGATGGTCGCGAGCGACAATTGTCTGGATAGGGCGCCGATCAGCCGGCGCGGCACGAAGGCGACCAGATCCGTGCGCGCGGTGACGTGCAGCGCCTCGATATAGCCGGGCACCACCAGCGCGATCTTGCGTTCGATGCCCTTCGGCCGCAACCAGATGTCGATCAGATCCTCGCTCTGGCCGCGGATCACCACCGCGACATGCCGCGCGCCGAGGAAGCCGTCGCGCTTCTTCAATTTGGCGGCGGCGGGATGGCCGCGCCGCACCGCCAGCGCGTCGCTGTCCGTATAGAGGCGCTGGCGGTGAAAGCCGCGGAAGGCATCGCCGATTGAGATCACGAGGTCGATGGTGCGGGCAAACTCGGCGGTGAAGATCGCGGGCCCCCGCCACGGCACCACGTCGATCCGCACATTCGGCGCCAGTTTGGTGATCTTTTCCATCAACGGCGGCATCAGCAGTTCGACGGCGAGATCCGGCATCATCAGGCGAAAATGCCGTTCGCTGCGCGCGGCGTCGAAATCATCCGATATGAACAGCGAGCGCACCTGGTCGAGCGCCTGCGCCAGCGGTCCGCGTAACGCCAGCGCGCGCGGCGTCAGCTCCATCCGGGCGCCGTTGCGCACCAGCAAGGGATCGCCGATCAGGTCGCGCAGCCGCTGCAGCGCGTGGCTGGTCGCCGGCTGCGACAGCCCGATCCGCATCGCGGCCCGGCTGACATTGCCTTCCAGCAGCAGTGCGTCGAGCGCGACCAGCAAATTGAGGTCGAGCGAATTCAAATTCATCAGATGAATATATATCATATTCTCTATCGATTGGAAGAATGTCGTGCGGCGAGCAATGATTTGAAACATCAGATTAGGAGCCGCCCATGAGTGCCGCCGACAACAAGAAACTCGTCCAGCAGATTTATGCGGATTCCGCCAATCGCAGCGGCACCACGTTTGTCGACAACCTTGCGCCCGATGCGACCTGGGTTGTGACCGGACAATATTCGTGGTCGCACGAATTCAAGGGGGCGGACGCGATCCAGAACGGCCTGATGGGCCATTTCCGCTCGTTCTTCGCGGTGCGGCCGCGCACCGTGGCCTTCAACTTCATCGCCGAAGGCGACTATGTCGTGGCCGAGACCAAGGGTGACAACGTCACCAAGGACGGCCAGCGCTACGACAATGACTATTGCATGGTGTGGCGGATCGAGAACGGCAGGATCAAGCAGATCAAGGAATATTGCGACTCCGCGCTGGTCGAGCGCGTGCTCGGGCCGTTTCCCAAGGAAAACTTGAAGGCGCGGAAGCTGGCGGGCTGACGCGTTGAGCAGCGTCTGCGCCGGCGACCGGCGACACCAGCGGGTACGAACACGCAAGGGTTCGACGCGCGTCATTATCGCGGCTATCATGTCGTTCGTCCGGGTGTGGCGGCAGCGCCGCCATGCCCGGCGTCAACTCTCTGTCATGAGCGTGCGCGAGTTGGAGGATATCGGACTCTGCCGGGGCGAGATCAGCTGCGAGATCGGCAAGCCGTTCTGGCGGAAATAAAAAAAGGGAGATGGATATGGCTAAGGAAATCTTCAGCCCGGCGACGCTGCCGCCGCCGACGGGTTATTCGCACATCGCGAAGGTGAACAAGGGCACGCTGATCTATGTGGCGGGTCAGGTATCGGCCGATGCATCCGGCAAGCTGGTCGGCGAGGGCAATTTCGAGGCGCAGGTCGAGCAGGTGTTCACCAACCTCAAGCTCGCGCTCGATGCCGCCGGCGCCACCATGGCCGACATCGTCAAGCTGAACACCTATCTCGTTGCCGAGGTCAGCCAGGACGATTTGCCGAAAATGCGGGCGATACGCGACCGCTACCTGAATAAGGAAAAGCCGCCGGCGAGCACGCTCGTGGTGGTCAGCCGTCTGGCGCGGCCGGGCTGGCTGATCGAGATCGAGGTGGTGGCGGCGATCGATTAAAGCGTGAATTGAAAACGGCGCCCGAGGAGGCGCCGTTTTGATCGGTCCGTAGGGTGGGCAAAGCGCAAGCGTGCCCACCACCTTCAGGAGTGCAAGAAGTGGTGGGCACGGCGCAAGCGCGCCTTTGCCCACCCTACGGACCGATCAAAACGGCGCCTCCTCGGGCGCCGTTTTCAATT